>JAEYXI010000706.1 GCA_023428515.1 Pseudomonadota bacterium
GAGGTTCATGGCGTGAATGGATTGCGCGTGGGCGACGCATCGGTAATGCCAACCATTACTTCCGCGAACACCAACGCCGCCACGCTGATGATTGCCGAACACGCTGCAAGTTTATAGTCGCATTGCGACCCAGCGAACCGATCGCTTAACATCGCACGGACCGCACTGCCGAGCCTGAGGGTGTCTCGAGTTCGGTTTTCCCAAGGATGGCGCGTAGATTCTTCGGGACGACCAAGCGAGCCGAATAACGCCCATTGCGCTCTTTTAGATGCCGAACTTTGCCTGCCATTGCCGACACATTTTGTGACAACAAATCGGCGCGAGGCGTTGATTGTCAAGGACTTCAACGATTTCAAAGGGAAGAATGGTGCTGCCAGAGAGGATTGAACTCTCGACCTCTCCCTTACCAAGGGAGTGCTCTACCACTGAGCTACGGCAGCTTCCGAATGCGGCGTGCTTCTGCCATATCGATCCGGCCAGCGCAAGGCATGTATTGCCGTCTCTGCAGGGTTGTGCCTGACGCCACGACAAGGCCACAATGATCCCCGCTTTTTGCAACTGCGCCGATTTTCTCGGCGGGATGGGTTTTTCGCATGACCAAGTCCGGTGGATCCGGGGCCGGCACGCCGAAACCGGCGGCAAAGCCGGCGGGAAAGACAGATCGCAAGGCGCGGCTGGCCGAGGAATTGCGCGCCAACCTCACCCGCCGCAAGGCGCAGGCGCGCTCGCGCCGTACCGGCGGCGCCGACGAGCGGCCGGAAGGGCTGGCCGCCGGTAGGCATGGCGCAGCCGGGAACGACAACCAGACTCCGGAAAACGAGGGCGGCGGCTGATTGCAGATATCGCGTCCGCCGCACGGGCTCGCCCGCGGCGGAATCCTGTTCCTTGAACCGATTGATATGATGGTTTAGAGGGGCGTCTTTGGAGCAATCCCAGCAAAAGTGCCTAGCGGTTTTGCGTCGGGAATTGCGTAGGACAGAATGCCGGAGCCGGATTTTGCCGGCGGGGGATAGTCTCATGGATAGCATCAGGGTGAAGGGCGGCAACGAGCTCAACGGCCGCATTCCGATCTCGGGCGCCAAGAACGCGGCGCTGCCGCTGATGATCGCCTCGCTGCTCACCGACGACACGCTGACGCTCGAAAACGTGCCTGATCTGGCCGACGTCCAGCAGCTCATCCGCATCCTCGGCAATCACGGCGTCGACCATTCCGTCAACGGCCGCCGCGAGAAGCAGCAGGAAGGCTATTCACGGACCATCAATTTTTCGGCGCGGCACATCGTCGACACCACCGCCCCTTATGAGCTTGTGTCGAAGATGCGCGCTTCCTTCTGGGTTGTCGGGCCGCTGCTTGCCCGCATGGGCGAGGCGAAAGTGTCGCTGCCTGGCGGCTGCGCCATAGGAACGCGCCCGGTCGACCTCTTCCTCGACGGCCTGCAGGCGCTCGGCGCCGACCTCGACGTCGAGAGCGGCTATGTCGTCGCCAAGACCAAGAACGGCCGCCTCGTCGGCAACCGCTTCGTCTTCCCGAAGGTCTCGGTCGGCGCCACGCATGTGCTGATGATGGCGGCCTCGCTCGCCAAAGGCGAGACGGTGCTCGAAAACGCCGCGCGCGAGCCGGAAATCGTCAACCTCGCCGAATGCCTGAACGCCATGGGCGCGAAGATTTCAGGCGCCGGCACCTCCATCATCACCATCGACGGCGTCGAATCGCTGTCGGGCGCGCGCCACCGCGTCATCCCCGACCGCATCGAGACCGGCACCTACGCGATGGCCGTCGCCATGACCGGCGGCGACGTGGTGCTCGAGGGTGCTCGCATCGACCTCCTGCAGCGGGCGATGGACATACTGTCGGAATCCGGCGCCGAGATCAGCCAGCAGGAAGACGGCATCCGCGTCACACGCAACGGCAACGGCGTGCGCGCGGTCGACGTCACGACCGAGCCCTTCCCGGGTTTCCCGACCGACCTGCAGGCGCAGTTCATGGGCCTGATGACGATGGCGAGTGGCCAGTCGAAGATCACCGAGACGATCTTCGAGAACCGCTTCATGCACGTTCAGGAACTCGCCCGCTTGGGCGCGCGCATCTCGCTCGCCGGACAGACGGCGATCATCGACGGCGTGTCGCGGCTTAAAGGCGCGCCCGTCATGGCGACGGACCTGCGTGCTTCGGTGTCGCTCGTCATTGCCGGCCTCGCGGCGGAAGGCGAGACCACCGTCAGCCGCATATACCATCTCGACCGCGGCTTCGAGCGCCTCGAGGACAAGCTCTCCAATTGCGGCGCGGTCGTCGAGCGCCTGTCGGGCTGACAGAGCGCAGCGCCTCATCGCGCTTGGTTACACTGCGGCGGCGCGTAAAATCCACCCGCCGCCTTGCCCAGGCAATCGCATATAGCTTGGCAGGCATGCGCCCCCACTCCGTCTCGCCCTGCGGGCGAGCCACCTCTCCCCCACTTTGTGGAGTAGAGGAAAGGCGCCAAGCCGTGCCCCGCAGCCTTCCTCTCCGCCGTCGCTCGGGGGAGAGGTGGCACGCGAAGCGTGACGGAGTGGGGGTCGACCGCGCCGTATGCGGGGGGCCTCGCCCGCCGCCCCATCCATCGGTCTCGTCACCGGTGCTCTTCTATCACCGCCAGGAAGGCCGGGCCGTAGCGGTCCAGCTTGGCTTCGCCGACGCCCGGCACACCGGCCATCTCGGCGCGCGACGACGGCCGCGCCGCCGCCAGTTCGATCAGCGTCTTGTCGTGGAAGATCACATAGGGCGGCACGTTCTGCGCGCGCGCTATCTCCATGCGTTTCTGCCTGAGTGCCTGGAACAGGTTCTGGTCCGCCTCGGCGACGGTGGACTGCGCCGCGCTGCGCCTGACCTTGTCGCGCCTTGCGCGCGGCGCCGGCGGCACGCGCAGCATCAGCGTCGGCTTGTCGCGCAGGAAGTCGCGGCCGGCAGGCGCGATCGACAGGCCGCCATGTCCCGCGAGGTCGACCTCGACCAGCCTCAGCGTGATCAACTGACGCAGGATCGCGCGCCATGTGCGGTTGTCGTGCTCTTTACCGATGCCGAAGGTGGAGATGCAGTCATGCCCGAACTGGGCGATGCGGTCGTTCTCGACGCCGAGCAGCACGTCGACGACATAGGCCTGCCCAAAACGCTCGCCGGTGCGGTAGATGCATGACAGCGCCTTCTGCGCCGCGATCGTGCCGTCGAACAACTTTGGCGGCTCGGCGCAGGTGTCGCAGTTGCCGCACGGCTCGGCATGGTCGCCGAAATAAGAGAGCAGCACCCGCCGGCGGCAGTCCGCCGTCTCGGCCAGCCCCAACAGCGCGTCGAGCTTCTGGCGCTCCATGCGCTTGCGCTGGTCGGGCGCATCCGATTCCTCGATGAAGCGGCTGCGCAGCGCGACGTCCTCGGAGCCGTAGAGCATCAGCGTGTCGGACGGCAGACCGTCGCGCCCGGCGCGGGCGGTCTGCTGGTAATAGGCCTCGATGCTGCCGGGCAGGTCGAGATGCGCGACGAAGCGCACGTCCGGCTTGTCGATGCCCATGCCGAAGGCGATGGTGGCGACCATGACAACCGCCTCGCCGCGCTGGAAGCGCATCTGGTTGGTTTCTCGCGCGGCCTTGTCCATGCCGGCGTGATAGGCGAGCGCATCATAGCCCTGGTCGCGCAGCCAGGCGGCGGTCTCATCGGTCTTGCGCTTCGACAGGCAGTAAACGATGCCGCTCTCGCCCTCGTGCCGCTTCAAGAAATCCTTCAGCTGCGCGCGCGGATTGTCCTTTTCCTCGATGGCATAGCGGATGTTGGGCCGATCGAAGCCGGCGATGAAGGCGTCGCTCTCGTCGATTTCGAGATGCGACAGGATTTCCTGGCGCGTCGGCTCGTCGGCCGTCGCCGTCAGCGCCATGCGCGGCGTTCCGGCAAAGCGCGCCGCCAGCGCGTCGAGCTGGCGATAGGAAGGACGGAAATCATGCCCCCATTGCGACAGGCAGTGCGCCTCATCGATGGCGATCAGCGACAGTTTCGCCCCGTCCAGCCTCTCCAGCACGCCGGGCCTTAGCAGCGTCTCGGGCGCGACGTAGAGCAGGTCCAGATTGCCGCCGTGGATATCGCGCCACAGCGCGCGCCGCTCGTCTACAGGCAAATCCGAGTTGAGCGCGGCGGCCCGCACGCCCGCCTGCCTGAGCGCTGCCACCTGGTCGGCCATCAGCGCCAGAAGCGGCGACACCACGAGCCCCATGCCGGGCCGGACGATGGCGGGGATCTGGTAGCAGAGCGACTTTCCGCCGCCCGTCGGCATCAGCACGAAGGCGTTGTTGCCGCCGATGACATGCTCGACGATGTCCGCCTGCGGTCCCCTGAACGCATCATAGCCGTAGACGGTTTTTAGGATTTCGAGGGCGGCGGGGGACATCTGCGACAGCTTGGAGAATCACGGAAACACCCTTCATAGCAGCTTCGCCGTGATTGTGATCTTCGATGGGCCTTTCCGGCTCATCCCGTTCGCAACGCGCTCGGCCGGACCCCGAACTGCTCGATGAACTTCCGGCGGAAGTGGTTGACGTTGTCGACACCCAGGGACCATCCGATTTCGCGGACGGAAAGCGTGGTCGTGAGCAGCAAGTTCTTGGCGCGTTCCAGCCGCCGCGCCAGCACGTATTGGTAGGGTGCAAGCCCAGTAGCCGCCTTGAACAGCCTGGAAAAATGGAATGGGCTGATCGCTACGAGCTCAGCGAGGTCCGACAGCAGGATTTGCTTCTCCAACCTCGCCTCGACGAACTCGAATATTTTGTCGAGTTTGGCCTTGGTGAGAGGATTGCGGGTCTCCCGTGCCGGATCGTGCCATCTCGTCGCAACAAGCAGATGCGCCAAAGTATCGGCCTCGACATCGCTGATCGACGTTGCACCCACGCACGCCCGGCGGAGGATGTGCGCAATCGAAAGCAGTTGGATGTCAGATTTCAACTCGAAACGTCTTCCTCCAGAAAATGTCGGCCGAAATATTGAGCGCGCGTATGGATGCCAGTCGGCGAAGGTATCGGCGACAAGATCATCGGTGTAGATC
>JAEYXI010000031.1 GCA_023428515.1 Pseudomonadota bacterium
CGGTCGGCGCGCCCGCCGGCACTACCCAGAGGCTGCTTTCACCATGAATGGGATCGTAGCTGCGTCCGCGCAGCCGGCGAAAGCCCGCACCCTCGGCGACCCAAAAACTGAGCGTGTGGTGATTGGCCGGGTTGTAGCGGTAATGCCCGCGTCCTTCCCGCTCCCAGAGTGCGGCCGCCAGGCCATCCCCGAAGCTTGCCGAGGCCCGCAAGGGAACACCCGACTGCTGCAAATGCTTGAAGGTGGCGTAGTCCTGCAGTCGTAACATGACATATTAGGTAATCGGAATATCCCGATCAGCAAGACCGCTGCCCATTCCGCAGCAAGATCAGAACAAAACCCGGAGCTTTTGGACTGACAGCGCCGCCGTGCCTGCACTATGTGTCGGTTGGCGGAAGATTTTGCAGAGCGAAGAAAGAACATGCGGTTCCTTGACGACGCAAATGCTTTGAGTGGCAAAGCTGAACATCGCAGCCGACCTGGCCTATGGGCCGCAAACCCGCGAGAAACTCGCAGGGACAACTGGAGATGGGAGGCTGAAATGCCTCGAGCGGAAACTCGCGTCGATCACTCGTCGAGAGCGCGACAACTTGGATTTGTGCTGAAGACCACAGTCGCCGCTCTCAGGACTTGGCGATTGACCGTCTCCCGACGCCGGGCGATCGCGGATTTGCCTCCTGAGCTGTTGAAGGACATCGGTCATGCCGAGACCCCCGCGCCAGTGCTTGGGGTGAAGCCTGGACTAGTCACGAACTTAATGTCGATGAGGTAACGCATATGCGGTTCCTGCTCGATCGGCGGCATTTCGAAACCTGCGTCGCCTGCGAATTAACCGTCAACATCTGAGGAAAGCGCCATGACCAGCCATCAGCGCGCTGCTGCGCGCACGACAACGCTTGCACGCCAACACCCCACGTGGATTCCGTTCGGGCCGGACTTGAACGTTGCCGCCGGACCGCACGCCGCCGCCCCTGAGCTTCCCTCGGCGATCCCACTGATGGCGCTCTCGACCGGCTTCTGGGCCTTCAAGACTCTGGCCGCCGCGCATGAGTTGGACCTCTTCAGCCGCCTTGCGGGCGGCACCGGCATCACGGTTGCGGAGATGGCGCAAGCGCTGGGTTTGCATCCACGCCCGGCCGAGATGTTGTTGACCGGCTGCGCCGCACTCGGGCTTTTGGAGAAAACGGATGGCCGCTATCGCAATACGCTGTTGAGCGAAACCTATCTCGTAAAGGGCAAGCCGTACTACTTCGGCGGCTTCGTGCAGATGGCCGACAAGCGCCTCTACCCAGGCTGGGACAAACTGGCCGAAGCGCTGCGCACGAACCGGCCAACCACCTGGGATCCGGCAGTGCAATCTTCGGCGTTCGACGGTGAGGATCCGACAATGCTGGCAACCTTCTGGGAGGCGATGCATTCGCTTTCCACGATGACCGCGCGCAAGCTCGGCGAGGCCGTGGATCTCAGTCAGTTCCGCCGCCTTCTAGACATCGGCGGCGGATCGGGTGCCTACGACATCGAACTTTGCAAACAGTATGAAGAACTGCGCGCGACCGTGCTTGACCTGCCGCATGTGGCTGCGATCGCCGCGGGGAAGATTGCTGAGGCCGGCCTGACCGATCGCATCGAAACCGTAGGCGGCAACTTCTTCGAGCAACTTCCTAGGGATCATGACGTGCATCTCCTGTCGATGATCATGCACGATTGGGACGAGGCGAAGGATCGCGCCCTGCTCAGTCGGTCCTTCGCAGCTTTGCCGAGCGGCGGCGCAATCGTCATCAGCGAGCTTCTCGTCAATGACGAAAAGACCGGACCGGCGCCGGCTGCGCTGATGAGCCTCAACATGCTGATCGAGACAGAGGGGCGAAACTACACGCCAGCCGAATACTCGACTTGGCTCGAGCAAGCCGGATTCCGGCACATTGAGACGGTCTGGTTCGACGCACCTGCTGCGAACGGGGCGGTGATCGGTCGCAAGCCGTAGAGCCGCGGACGGAGGAAAGCATGAGCACTCACGATTTCGGGACTGTCGCGGAGCAGTTCGCCAAGCGGCTCTTGTTCGCAACATTCACGGTGCTGGTGGCGGTGATCGGATCGCCAGCTGCTAACGCCGCCGACCGCGAGCTAGTCGAACGAGGAAAATACCTGGTGACCCTCGGGAGTTGCACCGATTGCCACACGCCGGGATACTTCCTCGGCAAGCCCGACATGACGCGTCACCTCGGCGGCTCCGAGGTCGGCTTCGAGATACCGGGGGTCGGAGTCTTCTACGGCCCCAACCTCACGCCCGACGAGGCGACTGGTCTCGGGCGCTGGAGCGAGCGTGATATTGTCACGGCGATCCGAACAGGCAAGCGCCCCGACGGTCGCCCGCTGGCTCCGATCATGCCGTGGGCTGCGCTGGCGCAACTCACCGACTCTGACGCCGCGGCGATCGCGGCTTATCTCAAGAGCCTGCCGCCGGTGAGTAACAAGGTGCCTGGACCGTTCGGGCCGAGCG
>JAEYXI010000079.1 GCA_023428515.1 Pseudomonadota bacterium
GCGAGCATGCAGCCTTCGCCGTCGATCAGCACCGTCACCGGCAGGCCGAGCGCCAGCCCGCGCCGCTTCAGCTCGTTGAACACGCCCATGGTGGCGTCGCGATAGTAGCCGAGCGCGTCGACGCCGGTTTCCTCGAGGAAGCGTTTCGGCTTCTCGTCGCCGCCGGTGTCGACATTGATCGCCACCACCTCGAAATCCGCGCCGCCCTCCTCGATCTGGAGCTGGTTCAGCGCCGGCATCTCGTGGCGGCACGGCGCGCACCACGTCGCCCACAGGTTGAGCAGCACCGTCTTGCCGCCAAGGTCGGCCATCGTCATCGGCGTGCCGTCGGGCGCGTTGAACGCGAGGCTCCGCAACGACTGCGGCGGGCTGGCCGCCAGCATCGCCGCCACCTCGCCGCGCGCAGCGGCGCCCGCCACGGTCGCCAGATCCTGCTTGGCCGCGCAGGCCGCGTCGTCGGCATTCGTGGCGGCGGATTGCCCGCCGTTGTTGCCAGAGGGGTCGCCCATCACGTATAGGCCGAACGCGCCGCCGGCGACGATGCCGGCCACGATTGCAGCCGCGATCAGCCATCTGGTCGGCAGGTTCAGTCTTGCATCAGCCATTTTTCAGTCTCCGGGGACGCGATACCACGATGAGCGACAACAAGGCCAGCAACCAGATGTGGGGCGGACGTTTTGCCTCGGGGCCGGCGGCGATCATGGAGGCGATCAACGCCTCGATCGGCTTCGACCGCAAGCTCTACGCCCAGGACATCCGCGGCTCCATCGCCCACTCCGAAATGCTCGCCGCAACGGGCATCATTTCGGCCGCCGATCAAGAAAAGATCGCGCAGGGCCTGTACACGATTTTGTCAGAGATCGAGGAAGGCCGGTTCGAGTTCCAGGCGAGGCTCGAGGACATCCACATGAACGTCGAGGCCCGCCTCGCCGAGCTGATCGGCCCGGCCGCCGGACGGCTGCACACGGCGCGCTCGCGCAACGACCAGGTCGCCGTCGACTTCCGGCTGTGGGTCAAGGACGAGCTGAAGCGCACCGAGGCCGCGCTCGTCGGGCTGATCGAGGCGTTCCTCGACCGCGCGCAGGAGCACGCGGCGACCGTGATGCCGGGCTTCACCCATCTCCAGACCGCCCAGCCCGTCACCTTCGGCCATCACTGCATGGCCTATGTCGAGATGTTCGCGCGCGACCTGTCGCGGGTACGCGACGCGATCGAGCGGCTGGACGAGTCGCCGCTCGGCGCGGCCGCGC
The DNA here is from genome assembly GCA_023428515.1 of Pseudomonadota bacterium. Next base: position 1,251 of record JAEYXI010000079.1, read on the forward strand.
TCGCCGGCACCGGCTTTGCCATCGACCGCCACATGACGGCCAAGGCGCTGGGCTTCCGCGAGCCGACGCGCAACTCCATCGACAGCGTCTCCGACCGAGACTTCGCGCTGGAGTTCCTTTCGCTCGCCTCGATCTCAGCCACGCATTTGTCGCGGCTGGCCGAGGAGATCGTCATCTGGTCGACGCCGCAGTTCGGCTTCGTGCGCCTGTCCGACCAGTTCTCCACCGGCTCCTCGATCATGCCGCAGAAGAAGAACCCGGATGCCGCCGAACTGGTGCGCGCCAAGACCGGCCGCATCAACGGATCGCTGGTGGCGCTGCTGACCGTGATGAAGGGCCTGCCGCTCGCCTATTCCAAGGACATGCAGGAAGACAAGGAGCAAGTCTTCGACGCGGCCGAAAACCTGGAACTTTGCATTGCCGCAATGACCGGCATGGTACGCGACATGACCATCCGCACCGACAGGATGCGCGAAGCGGCCGGCGCCGGCTTTTCGACCGCAACCGACCTCGCCGACTGGCTTGTGCGCGAAGTGGGCCTGCCGTTCCGCGAGGCACACCATGTCACGGGGCGCGCCGTGGCGATCGCCGACCAGAGGGGCTGCGATCTATCCGAACTCACTCTGGACGAGTTGCAGGCGATCAACCCGGCCATCACCGAAAAGGTCTTCGACGTCCTCTCCGTGGATGCGTCGGTGGCGAGCCGCCAGAGCTTCGGTGGCACGGCACCTGCGGAAGTGCGCAAGCAGATCGCCTGGTGGCGCACCCGCAATTGATCCCGGTTGATGCCGGAATGACACTGCACAAGAGGGCGGAACTTCGCTATGACAGTGCCGCGATGGCTGCCCGAGAAGGTCAACAGAATGTCGAAATCCCTGGTGAATATTGCTCGCGTCACATTTACGCTGAGCCTTTGTGGCATGCTTCTCGCAAGCTGTGGCCGCAAGGGCGACCTCGACCGTCCGAGCACGCCGGTCGAGCAGCAGAATATCCGTAAGTCAGGCACACCGGGTGAACGTGGGGCCGAGCCGGTGGCGGATAGACCGTTCGTGCTCGACCCGCTTCTGTAACAATCGAGTGAACCCGTGAACCACTTCCACTATATCGACGGCGTTCTGCACGCGGAAGATGTTCCGATACCGGAGATCGCGCAGGCAGTTGGAACTCCTTTCTACGTGTATTCCAGTGCCACCTTGGAACGCCATTACAAGGTGTTCGCTGCAGCCTTCGCCGATGTGGACACGATGATCTGCTACGCCATGAAGGCAAACTCCAACCAGGCGGTGCTGAAGACGCTCGGTCGCCTCGGTGCCGGCATCGACGTCGTCTCCGGGGGCGAACTGCGCCGAGCGCTGGCGGCAGGGATTCCAGCCAACCGCATCATGTTCTCCGGCGTCGGCAAGACAGTCGCCGAAATGGACTATGCGTTGCAGGCCGGCATCTACTGTTTCAACGTCGAATCCGAGCCGGAACTGGAAGTCCTGAACCTGCGCGCCGTAAAGCTCGGCAAGAAGGCGCATGTCTCCTTCCGCATCAATCCGGATGTGGATGCGGGCACGCACGCCAAGATCTCGACCGGCAAGAAGGAAAACAAGTTCGGCATCGCCTATGACAAGGCGCGGCAAATTTATGCCCATGCCGCCACACTTCCGGGCATCGATGTCACAGGCATCGATATGCACATCGGCAGCCAGATAACCGAGCTTGCGCCTTTTGATGACGCCTTCCGGCTGTTGCGAGAACTGGTTGATGCGCTCCGTTCGGACGGCCATCGCATCGAACACGTTGACATCGGTGGCGGCCTGGGAATCCCCTACAGGGACGACAACGACCCGCCGCCGCTGCCGGATGCTTATGCCGAGACGGTGAAGCGTCAGCTGCGCTCGCTCGGATGCCGGATCGTTACCGAACCGGGTCGGCTGATCGTCGGCAACGCAGGCATCCTGGTGACGGAAGTGATCTACGTGAAGGATGGTGGAGAGAAGAGTTTCATCATCGTGGACGCAGCGATGAACGACCTGATCCGCCCGACGCTTTACGATGCCTATCACATGATTCGACCCGTCGTCGTTCCTCCGGCCGATGCTCCGCGCATCAGGGCCGATGTCGTCGGACCGATCTGCGAGACAGGCGATTACCTGGCTCTTGACCGGGAAATGGCCGCGCCCAAAGCCGGGGATCTGATTGCCGTCGCGTCTGCTGGCGCCTATGGCGCCGTGCAGGCCGGCCCATACAATTCAAGGCTGCTTGTGCCGGAGGTTCTCGTGAAAGGCCGCCAATATCACGTCGTGAGGCCCCGCGGCACCTACGTTGAGTTGATTGCGCTCGACTCCGTGCCAGCCTGGCTGGAGTGAGGGCAAAGGCCGTTCACATTTCGCTGAGGGGGCTGAAAAGAATAGGGTGAGAGGCCACCTGCCCTCGTCTTCGCCATAAACGTCGCTATGTTGGTGACAACGATTTTGCGCGCGAGGACCGGAGACCGACCGCATGAGCTTCATCCGCAAAGGCGCCTTCGGGTTGCATCCTGAGCTTGCCCGGCGGGTCACGGTAAAGCGCTCCTTTGCCCGCATCGTGTTGTTTCTGGAGCGCGCGCTCCCGCTTGTCCTCGCTCCGGTCGGCATAGCGGCGCTCTTCCTGTCCATCGCCTGGTTCGGCATCTTTCGCATCGCTCCCGATTGGCTACGATGGGTAGTGGTCGGAGGGCTGGCTCTCGCTTTCGCGTATTCGCTGCTGCCCTTCCGGCACCTCCGCTGGCCCGCACCGGCAGAGGCCGACCGCCTTCTCGAGGATCGCAACAACCTTTCTCATCAGCCTGTCGCTGTTCAGGAGGATCAGCCAGCTTTCGACACTCCGCTGTCCCGCGCGCTCTGGAAGGAACATCAGATCCGCATGGCCAGGCGCATCGCCGAACTGGATGCCGGCCTGCCCCGGCCCGACATTGCCCGCTACGATCGGTTCGCCTTGCGGGCAGTCCCCGCACTTCTCTTTGCGGTGGCACTCGGCTACTCCTTCTCGAACGGCAGTGGCTCGCCGGCAGACGCCTTCCGCGCAGCCGCTCCTCCGGCGCGCGTAAACCCCGACCTGCGCGTCGACGCCTGGCTGACGCCGCCGTCCTATACCAGCCGTGCACCGGTCTTCCTCACCGGACAACAGGCGAACGCAACCGTCAAAACGATCTCCGTTCCGCAAAACTCCGCTTTGACCGTCCGGGTGACCGGGGGAGAAGGGGAAGAAACCGTCGTCTTCGCGCCCAAGGCCGGCGGCGAGGACATCACCCTTGTGACCGAAGAGACGCGAAAGGCCGCTGAAGCGGCAGCCGCTCCGCAGGAGGGTCCAGGGCCAACGCAGCCGCAGCCAACCGGCATCATACGGACGCAGCCGCAAGCGGACCAGCCTCTGCCGCCACGCACCTACGCGCTCAACGTTGCCGAGAGCGGTGATCTGACAGTCAACGGACAGACATGGACATTCGCGGTCGTCCCTGACCGCCCCCCCGAAATTGCTTTCGACGGTCAGCCACGGCGCTCCGTGAACGGGGCGCTCGAGATCGGCTTCACGGGCAAGGATGACTACGGCATCCGGGACGCCCAGGCGCTGATCGAACCTTTGGAGCAGCCGGAACACGGGGCAACACCGCTCTACCCGCCGCCCGAGTATAGACTGGACATGCCGCGCCAGGCCGGTCGGGAGGCGAAGGGGGTGACGAGCCGAAATCTTGTAGAACACCCCTTGGCGGGCAAGCGCGTGCGGATCACCCTCATTGCAAAGGATGGGGCGGGCCAGACGGGACGCAGCCCAAGCCACGAGATGGTGCTACCCGCCAGGGGCTTCTCCGAACCGCTCGCCGCTGCGGTCGCGGAACAACGGCAGGTTTTTGCTCTCGACACCCGGCAACTGCCCCGGTCGATCGCCTTGAATGAGGCCCTGGCGATCCGACCGGATGAAACCATTCCCAATCTCACGCACTTCCTGCTCATCCGTTCCGCGCTTGAACGGATGAAGCTCTCCCGCACTGAGGAGCAGCTCAAGGAAACCGCAGACTATCTTTGGGAGATCGCCCTCGGCATCGAGGATGGTGACCTGTCGCTTGCGGAGCGGCGCCTGCGTGATGCCCAGCGTAACCTAGCAGAGGCACTGGAGAACCAGGCCTCGGACGAGGAAGTCGCGCGCCTGATGAAGGAGTTGCGCGAAGCGATGCAGCAGTTCATGAACGAACTGGCCCAACGCATGCAGAATGCGCCGCAAGCGCCCAACAACATGCAGGCGCAGAACGTCATCCGTCAGCGTGACCTGCAGAATATGATGGACCAGATAGAAAATCTGGCGCGTTCCGGCAATCGGGACGCCGCCCAGCAGATGCTCAACGACTTGCAGCGAATGATGAACAACCTGCAGGCGGGAAGGCCGCAGCGCGGACAGCAGGGCCAGCAGCAGAACAGCCAGATGCGACAGCAAATCGACAAGCTCGGCGAAATCATGCAAGAGCAGCAGCGACTGATGGACCAGACGTTCAAGCTCGATCAGGCAT
>JAEYXI010000092.1 GCA_023428515.1 Pseudomonadota bacterium
GCTGACGCCCCATGACAGGATCTTGCCCGCCCGCTGCAACTCGTCGAAGGCTGCGAAGGTTTCTTCCAGAGGATAGCTGCCGCGCCAATGGAGAAGATAGCAGTCGAGCCGGTCGGTCTTCAGCCGCGCCAGAGAGCGCTCGCACGCCTTGATCGTACCGGCGCGCGAGGCGTTGCTCGGCAGCACCTTGGAGACCAGGAAAACCTCGTCGCGCCGGCCTTCGATCGCCTTGGCGACAAGCGGCTCGGCCTCGCCGTACATCTCGGCCGTATCGACATGCGTCATGCCGAGATCGAGGCCGCGCCTGAGTGCCGCGATCGCGCTGGCGTCGTTGCGGCCGTCGAGCTGCCAGGTCCCCTGCCCGATGACCGAGACATCGGTGCCATGATTGCCGAAGGGGCGCTGCTGCATGATCTTTCTCCTTGGCTGGCTGCGACTTGACTGAACCTAGCGCAGTCGCTCGGGTGCACCAAACCCGGGAGACTATCCCGCGAAGAATACGAAGCCGACGATCACGAATGTCGGGATCAGCACCACGCCGGACCACGCCATGTAGCCGAAGAAGCTCGGCATGCGTATGCCGCTCTGGCGCGCGATCGCGTAGACCATGAAGTTCGGCGCATTGCCGATATAGGTGTTGGCTCCCATGAAAACGGCGCCGGCCGAGATCGCGGCGAGCGTGCCGGCGAATTCCGTCATCAACTGCTGCGGATCGCCTCCCGCCATCTCGAAGAAGACGAGGTAGGTCGGGGCGTTGTCGAGCAGCGACGACAATATGCCGGTCAGCCAGAAATAGGCGAGGTTGTTGGGTGAGCCGTCGCTCGCCGTCACCAGCGAAACGAGTGGGGCCAGCGCACCATCCGCGCCTGCGCGCAGGATCGCGATGACAGGAATGATGCAGATGAAGATGCCGAAGAACAGCTTCGCCACTTCCGCGATCGGTCCCCAGTTGAAGCCGTTCGCTTCGCGATACTCCTTGCGCGAAATGACCAGCGACACGCCGGCGAGCGCCAGGATCGCGATGTCGCGCAGCAGGTTCTGCCATTCGACCGACACGCCAGCGACGGTGAACGCCACGCCCGGTCGCCAGACGCCCGAGATCAGGATCGCCACGATGACGCCAACCAGCAGCGGGATGTTGGCAAGGCCGCGCAGCCGCACCTTCTTGTCCGGCGTCGGGTCCTTGATCTTGGGCAGTCCGCCTTCGAGCGTGTGCAGATACGTGTCCAGCGCGAAGAACACCGCCAGCACGATGCCGCCGGCAAGCAGCATCTCCCAGAAGAGGTGGGTGGTCGTCCAGAAGAAGTCGACGCCGCGCAGGAAGCCGATGAACAGCGGCGGGTCGCCGAGCGGCGTCAGCGATCCGCCGATGTTCGACACCAGGAAGATGAAGAAGACGATGACATGCGCGTTGACCCGGCGGTTGTCGTTGGCGCGGATGATCGGCCGGATCATGATCATCGACGCGCCCGTCGTGCCGACGACCGATGCCAGCAGCGAACCGATCACCAGCAGCAGCACATTCGTGAGCGGCGTGCCGTGGATGTTGCCCGCCACCAGGATGCCGCCGGAAATGGTGAACAGCGCGAACAGCAGGACGATGAAGGACACATATTCGAGCAGCAGCGTATGCAGCGTCGCCTCGAGCGTCGCGTGTATGCCGAACATGGCGGCCATCGGCACCACGACCAGCGCCGCCCAGAACAGGGCGATCTTGCCGTAGTGATGTTCCCAGAAATGATGGTAGAGCAGCGGGCCGGTGGCGATGCAGAGCAGGATTCCGGCAAACGGCACGGCCCACCACAGCGACATCGCGGCGCCAGGCAGCGCTTCGGCCGCGGCAGCAGGCCCGGTCAGGGCAAACAGCGCCAGCAGGCACGGCAACAAGGCAGCCGCTGCCGCCTTCCACAAACGAGTCATCAATTCCTCCGGAATTTCCTGGCTGCCGGCTTGCGGCACGTCCCCTACTGCAGCAGTTCCTTCACCCAGCCGCTCGCCTTGGCGAAGTCCATCTGGCCCGTGTACTTCGCCTTCAACTCCGCCATGACCTTGCCCATGTCGCGCAGGCCGGTAGCCCCGATATCGCGAATCGCCTGGCCGATCGCGGCCTTCGCTTCGGCGTCGTCCATCTGGGTGGGCAGGAATTCGGAGATGATCGCGATCTCGGCGTTCTCCGCGGCAGCGAGTTCGGGACGCTTTCCGTCCTCGAAGGCTTTCGCCGATTCCTGGCGCTGCTTCACCATCTTGGTGAGGATCTGCAGAATCTCCTCGTCGCCGGCTGGCCCTTTGCCCGTGCCGCGATTGGCGATGTCGCGATCCTGGATCGCCGCGTTCACCATGCGAAGCGTGGACGCGCGCTGCTTTTCGCCTGCCTTGAGCGACGCCTTCAACGCCTCGGTTATCTTGTCCCGCATGCAATTCTCCTTCGCCGCGCGGCGTCGTCAGTTCGCCCAGACATAGACGACATAGACGGCAAGCACCACAAAGGCGAGGATATCCGTCGCCATCGCCAGGCTCTCGTTCGCGGATTTGTCCTTCTGCGTCACGTGTTGCGCGCCAGCGACGCCGTAGAAGATCGCCCCGGCGATCGCCACAGGCAGGACGAAGCTTGGAGCGAAAAGCGATGCCGTCCCCAACACGCCCACGGCGAAATTGGCGACGCCGAGTTCCCTCACGACCGGCAGCGCCTCGTCAGTCTTCATCTTGAATATCTCGTGCGCGGTGAACTGCGGCTGGAAGAACTGCTTCAGTCCGGCCAGAAGCAGCCGCACGCCCGCCGACCAGAACACGAACCATTTGCCGACAAGCAGCATCAGCGCCGTCCCGGGCGCGTAGATCGATTCCGCCAGCACGGAACCGACCGGCAGGACGATCATCAGAAGTATGACGATTGCGAGATACATGGAGCCCCCCTAAGCCCTGCAGTCTCACTTGCCGCATGGGCAAAAGCAATGTCGCGCGGGGAGATTGCGGATTCCGCCTCATGCGGCGTCGCGCACGCATTGACGCATCCGCAGGCTTCCCCTATTGACCGGGCCTTGCACGAACTACATTAGACCTGTGCGCGGAGGCGAGGATGCCGGCCGCGCTTTTGCCGCACGCAAAGCATGCACGATCGCCGCCTCTCTGGAGAGAAGCCATGAGCACGACCACCACGGGGACCGCCCCCTGGACCAGCGAAAAGCCCACCGCCCTTCTGGTGCTTGCAGACGGCACGGTCATCGAGGGCCGCGGCCTTGGCGCGACCGGAAGCGCTGTCGCGGAAGTCTGCTTCAACACGGCGCTCACCGGCTACCAGGAAATCCTCACCGACCCCTCCTATGCCGGCCAGATCGTCACCTTCACCTTCCCGCATATCGGCAATATCGGCACCAACGAGGAAGACCAGGAAGACCTGACGCCCGCCGCCCGCCACGGTGCGGTTGGCGCCATCTTTAAGGCCGACGTCACCAGCCCCTCCAACTACCGCGCCAAGGACGATTTGCACGACTGGCTGAAGCGGCGCGGCATCGTCGCCATGTCCGGCATCGACACGCGCGCACTCACCGCCTTGATCCGCGAGAAAGGCATGCCCAACGCCGTCATCGCACATGCGCCGGACGGCGTCTTCGACCTCGACGACCTGAAGGCCCAGGCGAAAGCGTGGACCGGCCTCGTCGACCTCGATCTCGCCAAGGAGGTCACGTCGGGCCAATCGTCGGCCTGGCGCGAGACGCCCTGGGTGTGGAACGAGGGTTATGGCGAGCAGGACGAACCGTCGATGCATGTCGTCGCCATCGACTACGGCGTGAAGCGCAACATCCTTCGCCTGCTTGCCGGCCTCGGCGCCAAGGTCACGGTGGTGCCGGCAAAAACCTCGTCGGACGAGATCCTCGCCATGCAGCCGGACGGCATTTTCCTTTCCAACGGTCCCGGCGACCCGGCGGCGACAGGCGAATACTCCGTGCCTGTCATCCAGGACCTGCTGAAGACCGACATCCCCGTCTTCGGCATCTGCCTCGGACACCAGATGCTGGCGCTGGCGCTCGGCGGCAAGACCGAGAAGATGCACCAGGGCCATCACGGCGCGAACCATCCGGTCAAGGACTTCACCACCGAGAAGGTGGAG
>JAEYXI010000128.1 GCA_023428515.1 Pseudomonadota bacterium
GTGCCTGACGACGCCGACGTCGCCAATGCGCTTGGCGCGGTTGTCGGCCAGGTGCGCGTCTCGGCCGAAGCCACCGTCAGCCAGCCTTCCGAAGGCATCTTCCGCCTCTCCGTCGCCGACGACGCCCCCCGCGACTTCGCCGATGAGGACAAGGCGCTCGCCGAGGCCGAGGCGCGCATCCGCGCCGTCGTCGCCGAACGCGCGCTCGCCGCCGGCACCGACACGGCGGAAATCGACATCGAGCGCGACGTGAAGGCGACCCTCATCGAGGCCCGGCGCATGTTCATCGAAGCGCGGCTGATCGCCACCGCCTCCGGGAGGCCAAGGATCGCGGAATAGGGGCTAAAGCAGCCCCGCCGCCTGCGCCTCCTGGCGAAGGTTCTGGCGCGGGCGCGGGCCGATCTGCTGGATCACCAGCCCGGCCGCCAGGGAGCCGAGGTCGCCGCAGTGCTTGAGATCGAGGCCTGCCGTATAACCGTAGAGGAAGCCTGCGGCGTAGAGGTCGCCCGCGCCTGTGGTGTCGACCAGCTCCTTGATCGGCATCGCCTCGATCCACACCGTCTCGTCGCCGCGTACAATGACCGAGCCCTTCTCCGAGCGCGTCACCGCAGCGATCTTGCAGTCCTTCCTGATCGCATCCAGAGCCGTCTCGAAAGATGAGGTCTGGTAGAGCGACTTGATCTCATGGTCGTTGGCGAAGACGATGTTCACCGTCCCGGACCGCATCAGGTCGAGGAATTCGTCGCGGTACCGGTCGACGCAAAAACTGTCCGACAGCGTCATCGACACTTCGCGCCCGGCCTTGTGCGCGTGCTCCGCCGTCAACCGGATCGCCTCCTTCGCCCGCGGCGGATCCCACAGATAGCCCTCGAAATAGGTGACCTTCGCGCCCGCCGCCTTGTCCGCCTCGACGTCCTCCGGCCCCAGCTCCACGCAGGCGCCGAGATAGGTGTTCATCGAGCGCTCGCCGTCCGGCGTCACGAAAATCATCGAGCGGGCAGTCGGCGGCTGTCCCATCAGCGGCTTCGTGTCGAAGGCGACACCTTGTGCATGGATGTCGTGCGCGTAGATCCGGCCGAGCTCGTCATTGGCGACCTTGCCGAAGAAGGCGGCGCGTCCGCCGAGGCTGGCGATGCCGGCCGCCGTATTGCCGGCGCAGCCACCCGACGCTTCCGTCGCCGGTCCCATGCGGCTGTAGAGCAGGTTGGCGCGCTCGGTGTCGATCAGGTTCATCGCGCCCTTGATGATGTCGTTATCGGTCAGGAAGGCGTCGTCGCATTGCGCGATGATGTCGACGATGGCGTTGCCAATGCAGAGCACGTCGTAGTCGGTCATTCAGGTCTCCGGATGTGCGGGCTGGAGCGAGATGGGTTTGTGGCATGCGCGCCGTGCGCGGGTCTAGCCGCTACGGTCCGTTTTGGAAACCCGGCGCGCGGCATTCTTGTCGCATGCCGCGGCTTCGCTTATCTGCGAGCCTGGAAACGGAAGCCTTTGCCATGATCCTCGACGCCGCCCGCGCCGCCGCCAGCCAGCTCTTCTCGGCCGAGTTCCGTTCGGTCTTCGCCAAGACCCTCGGCCTGACGCTTCTCGCGCTGGTCGCGCTGTGGTTCGGGCTGAAGGAATTGTTCGAGTGGCTGGCGCTGCCGTGGCTCGATGCGCTGCTACCCGGCCTTCCGGGCTGGGCGGGATGGCTCGGCTTCGTCGCCGCCATTATCGCCGGGATCGGCCTGGCGCTCGGCCTTGCCTTGCTCATCGCACCTGTAACGGCGATCGTTGCCGGCCTCTTCCTCGACGACATCGCCGAAACCGTCGAGCGGGCCGACTATCCGCTCGACCCGCCCGGAAGGGCGGTGCCCGTCGTCCAGTCGATCGTCCTGGCGCTGAAATTCTTCGCCGTGGTGGTCGCGGGCAACCTTATCGCACTGCTTCTGCTTCTCGTGCCGGGCGTCAACATCGGCGCCTTTTTCGTCGTCAACGGCTATCTGCTCGGCCGCGAGTTCTTCGAATTCGCCGCGATGCGTTTTCGACCCGAAGCCGAGGCCAAAGCGCTGCGCCGCAAACATGCCGGTACGGTGTTCCTCGCCGGCCTCGTCATAGCCGGCTTCCTCGCCATCCCGCTGCTTAACCTGCTGACGCCGCTCTTTGCGGCGGCCATGATGGTGCATCTGCACAAGGCGATCGCCGCCGGAGAGAACCGATCTGCTACGCGTAGGACAGGCGCCTAGCCGTCTTCCTTCTTGAGGAATAGCGCTTGCGCCCGCGAAAAGGCCATGCCGGCGCGCGCGAAGCCGAAAGTCCCGTCGCGCAGCATCTCGCGCGAGGCGTTCTCGATCATGCCGTAGGCGAAGGTTGTCAGCTTGGAGCCCAGCGAGATGCGTCGTGCGCCGGCTTCGGTCAGCGCTCCGACAGTCAGCGCCGGCACGGCGAGAACGTTTACGGGCTTGGAGAGCGACGAGCAGATCGTCTTCACCGTCTCTATGTCGGTGATGCCTGGCGCGTAAAGCACATCGGCCCCCGCCACCTCGAAGGCCTGCAGCCGCCTGATCGTGTCATCGAGGTCCGGGCGATCCCACAAAAAATTCTCGGCACGTGCGGTGAACACGAAATCGCGCTTCAGCGCGCGGGCGGCATCGGCAGCGGCGGCGACCCGCTCGACCGCGAGCTTGAAATCATAGATGGGGTTCCTCGGATCGCCGGTATGATCCTCGATAGAACAGCCGGCAAGCCCCGCCGCTTCGGCAGCAAAGATCGTCTCGGCGGCGCTTTCGGGGTTGTCGCCCTTGCCGCGCTCCAGGTCGGCCGAAACAGGCAGTTCGGTCGCCGCGACGATCTCGCGGCAATGCTGGATCATCGTATCGAAGGGGATGCCGCCATCAGGCAGACCGCGCGAGAAGGCGAAGCCGGCGCTGGTCGTGGCCAATGCCTTGAAGCCGCAAGACGCCAGCAGCTTGGCTGTCCCGATATCCCAGGGGTTCGGCAAGATGAATGGCGCATCGCCATAGTGGAGATCGCGAAAGATCTTGCCCTTGTCCATGTCGGTCGCTCAACAGTATCTGAAGCGCCGGGCATGCTCCCGTCCCGTCGCGCGACAATTCTAGTCGCTCGAAAGCGCCGCTGCAAATCCGTCATCGCAAAGGGTGAACGATCGGTTCTCAGCCCGTGCCGGTGGAGCCGAATCCGCCCGAGCCGCGGCAGGTCGTGCCGGAGAGGCTGCGCTCCTCGATCTTGGCGCGCGTCACCTCGGCAAATACGATCTGGGCGATGCGCATGTGGCGGGTTACTTCGAAGTCGTCGTTGCCGAGATTGACGAGCAGCACCTTCACTTCGCCGCGATAGTCGCTGTCGATGGTGCCCGGCGTTTTCAGGCAGGTGATGCCGTATTTCAGAGCAAGGCCGGAGCGCGGGCGCACCTGGCCTTCGAAGCCGTCGGGAATCTCCATGACGAGCCCGGTCGGCACCAGTGCGCGGCGGCCGGGCAGGAGCATCAGCGGGCGGTCTTCCGGCACGGCGGCGCGCAGATCCATTCCGGCGGCCCCAGCGGTTTCGTAGGAAGGCAGCGCGAGACCTTCCGCATGCGGCAGGCGCACGATGCCGATGACAGGAGATGTGTCGGAGACGAGCTTCATGGACTCAAGCGTCCCTGTGAGGCGGAGTGTTCCCTATCGGGCTTCGCCGCCGTCCGGTCAATTCGCCGTGCGGGTTCTCAACGATATTCTTTCAGCGTAGTTCCACCGGCACGACCGTCGTCTCCTTGATCTCCTCCATGACGAAGGACGCGGAAACGTCGGACAGCGGCACCTTGGCGATCAGACGCTGGTAGAGCCGGTCGTAGGCCTTCACATCGGAAACGCGCGCGCGCAGGACGTAGTCCAGATCGCCAGACATGCGATAGACGCCAGTGATCTCAGGGAAGGAAACGACGGCGCTGCGAAACTTCGCCAGCCAGTCCGGGTCATGGTGGGAGGTGCGGATGATGATGAAGACGGAAAGACCGAGCCCGAGCTTCTCCGCGTCGACCAGCGCGACACGCCCGGTGATGAAGCCGTCGTCCTCGAGCCGCCGCAGCCGTCGCCAACAGGCATTGCGCGACAGGCTTATGCGCTCGGAGAGCTGATCGACGGAGAGAGTCGCGTCCCGCTGCAGCTCGGCCAGGATTTTTCGATCAAGTTCATCAATTTCGAGCTTCATCTTGGGATGAATGTCCCAAATATCTTCCATACTCAAGGACAAATTGGGACCGATCAGTCCCATTCGTGCCGCATCATCGGGGAATTCGGCACCAGGGGAACACTGCCATGACCCTCTCGAAACTGTTCACGGACCACCCCGCTTCGGTCAACGAAACCTATTTCGGCCACATGGCCTTCGCCGCCTGGTTCGCTTCCAGACTATTCATGGCCGGCGGCGCGGCGCTCATCCATGCAGTCCTGCCCTTCATGTTCGAGACCACGGCAAGCAGGATCGTGCGCGAACTCTACGAGCGCACGGCCAAGCGGGCGGCCCATCCGATCTCGCCGGAGAAGGTCACCGCATAACCGGCATATTTGCCGTTGATGGTCGAACCCTCCTGACAGTCATTGTCAGCAGGAACGTGTAGCTTCGCCCAAATAGGACGAGGCAACGATGGCAGATTCGGCAGAAGGCGCTCCGGCGCTGAAGGAAATCTTCAACCGCGATCGTCTCCGGCATTTCGCGCGGGAGACCGAAGCGGTCTGGCCGGATTTCGACAACAAGCGTTTCATGAAGCTTGCAACAGCCGGGCTCGACGAACTCGGCATCATGCAGCGCATGCGCCAGACGGCCGTCAGCCTGCACGAGACGCTGCCAGACGATTTTCGCAAGGCGCTGCCGATCCTGAAAAAACTGGCGCCGCGCATCGGCCACGGTTTCGCATCAATCACGCTTTCCGAGTTCGTCGCGCTTTACGGCCTCAGGCATTTCGACCTGTCGCTCGACGCGCTGAAATTCTTTACGCGCTTCGGCTCCTCGGAATTCGCGATCAGGCATTTTCTAACTGCCGATTTCGACCGTGCGATCTCTGCAATATATCGCTGGACGGAGGACGAGAACGAGCATGTGCGCCGTCTCTCCAGCGAAGGCTCGCGCCCCCGCCTGCCCTGGTCGTTCCAGCTCAAGAACCTGATCGCCGACCCCGCACCCACCGCGCCGATCCTCGAAGCGCTGAAGGCCGATCAAAGCCTGTATGTGAGGAAGTCCGTCGCCAATCACCTGAACGACATCGGCAAGGATCATCCCGACCTGCTGGTCGAGCGGGTGTCCGGCTGGGATCTCTCCGACAAGCACACGGCCTGGATCGCGCGCCATGCCTTGAGGACGCTGATCAAGAAGGGCGACGCCCGCGCGCTTGCACTGATCGGGACGACCGGCAAGGCGGAGGTCCGCGTTGAAACCTTTGCGGTAGAACCGGGGAAAATAAGGCTCGGCGAGCGCATCACGACCAGGGCAAGGCTCGCCTCAACCTCGAAGGCTCCGCAGCGGCTCGTCATCGACTACGCCGTGCATTACCCCAAGAAGAACGGCATCTCGCGAAAAGTGTTCAAGCTGAAGGAAACCGAGCTGCTTCCGAACGCCGACTGCGAGCTGGCGATCAGCCAGACTGTAAAGGACTTCACCACGCGCAAGCACAATGCCGGCTTCCACCGCGTCGAGCTGATGGTCAACGGCGAGGTGCTGGCCGAGAGTGGCTTCGAGCTGGCGGTCTGATACTTCCCCGGTTTGACCGGCAACCATCACGCCTGACGGCCAAACAAATCGGCGTACCGCTGCAAGTAAAGAGGCCAGCCGTGATCGCCCGCGACGCCATCGCGCACGCCTTCCCAGCCGAGGCCGTGGCGCTCCAGTTTCCGATGCTCTAGCTCGACACGAGTCCGGTTCGCCGTCTCGGCAATGAACCGCACCTCCCACTCGCTGGCCTTCTCGGGATCGGTCTCGACCTGCCAGCGCGGACCGATGTCCCAGCTGAGCAGCACGCGCTCGGGCGGCTCGTAGGCCAAAACGCGTGCCCAGCGGCACTCGCTGCCGTCGACGCCCCGGTCGTAGATATGACCGCCGACCCTCGGCTCGAACACAGTCTCCGCGATCGGGACGCCAAGCATATTATGCTCGCGGGGTTTGAAGCTGCCGAAGTCCTCGGTGAAGACCTTGAAGGCGCGCTCGATCGGCGCTTCGACCACAACGGATTGCTTCACGGATGCGATTGGTACACGTGTATTCATTGCGATTCCTCTGGCGGTTGTTCGACGGCCAGCTTGTAGGCCGCCAGGGTCTTGCTCCAGAACTGATCGAGCCAGGCCCGCATCATGCCGAGGCCGGCCGGATCGATGTGATAGACATTGCTGGCGCCCTTCGGCTCGACGCGCACTAGGCTCGTCTCCTTCAGCACTTTCAGGTGCTGCGACACTGCCGATTGCGACACCGGCATGGCGCGCGTCAGCTCGGCGACCGAGCGCGGACGCTCCGCAATCAGCTCGAAAATCTGCCTGCGTGTCGTGTCACCGAGAGCGGCTATCTGCGCCGAATTATCAGCCATGACTTATCATAAGTGTAAACTGATTATTCTGTCAACACTCAATGCCGCCCCTCCACCACGTCGAAATGGCGGTGAACGGCGAGGTGCTTGCCGAGGGGCTTCTATCTAGTAGTACAAGGTTACGGGAGCGAGCATTCAAGACGAAGTATAGAGCTAGGTGCTATCTTCTGCGCTTCCAGTCACGCGGTCGCTCGGACGTATCGGAACTGCATTCGGATCACGCGGATCGTCGGGAAATGGTATATTCAAGTTGAGCTGAGCGCTCTTCAAAAGGGAAAGCAGATACATTGCATCGCCCATCCCCATGCGTAACTCGTGCAAATTCCCTGATTGGTCTTCGTACTGAATATGAACCGGCTCATGACCATAGTTGATGGACAAGCCATTCATCTTCCCTACTCTAGGCAGGACGGTAACCATGGTCCTATCTCCCCCATCTCTCTCAACAGCCGGCTCATCTGTGTATTCTCGCCAACCTGGCGGTAGCGGAGTATTTCGGCGAGAGGAAGGTCGTTTTTGCTCTGGCACATGGATATCAGGATGCACTTGCCATTTTGCACCCCTGTAACTCAGGAGAAAGGTTGGAATTGAGCGAAGTCCTACCGACTTCCCAAGCTGGGATGGCGTAAGTACTTTCGACTCTAATGATTTCATCTTTGCATTAGCATTAATCTTTTTCTCCAACTTAAAGTCCATATGGAGAAAGCAATTCAGCTCGAACTTTATGACTGTATAAATGTGCCACGCATCAAGATCACTTTTTTGACCAAGCAGTGATACTATTTCACGAAACTCTTCATCGTTAACTTTTTCTAGGCGTCTCCGTTGCTCTTGCTGTGCATTCAGCGTAGACCAGTGGTAACCGTCGACGGAAGGGATATCGAGCCCGTCAAACAAACTCACATCGTCGTAACCGTATCCCTTAAACCGTCCAATGGGATGGCGGTCGGCTTCTGCCTGCAATTCCGCCGAAGTCACGAATTTGATAAGCCCCGACCTTGCGAGTTCGGTCAGTCCCACCAGATATGTGATTTCAGTATAAAGGCGGCTATCATTGGCTGCAGAATGCACCGGCACTCGAGCGGCATAACCAGTTTTGATTGGAACAACGCCGCCCCATTTTGTTTCGCCAGTGTCGA
>JAEYXI010000210.1 GCA_023428515.1 Pseudomonadota bacterium
CCACTGTGCCGGTTTTGGCCTTGCGGGGGTTCAGCCTGCGCACGACGCGCTCGCCCGCCTTGCGCCCGATCTCTTCGGCGGAGTCGAGGTCGGCGAAATGCGGTCGCGACGAATATTCGTAGTCGCGCTCCATGCCGGTCCCCTGCCCGGCGATCACGCTCGCCGAGCGGCCGAAGCGAGAGCCCGTATAGTGACCGACGAAGCCATGCGAGGTGGCAAGCACCAGTCCGCCAAGACCGGCGCTGGCGCCGCTGCCGCCCGAATTCGTCACGCCCTGCACGGCAAGCGCCGCTTCCTCGGCTGCAAGCGCGCTTTCGCGCAATTCATCCGCCGATACCGCCGTCCCGTCGTAGAGGTCGAGGTCGCGCACCGTCTTTGCGAGCATGTCGGCATCCGCCAACCCCTGGTAGGGGTCTTCCGGAGACACTTTCGCCATGGCGACTGCACGCTCGGCCAACGTGGCCGGATCCGACGATGCCGTCGCCGACACGCTGGCGACACGCCTGCCGACGAAAACCCTCAGCGACACGTCGTCGCCCTCGGAGGAATTCGTGCTCTCCACCTTGCCCAGCCTGACGGAAACGCTCGTTGAACGGCCTCTTAACGCGACAGCGTCTGCCGCATCCGCGCCGGCTTTCTTCGCCGCCTCGACAAGGGCCGCGACCCGGTCGGTCAGGCGGGTGGCGTCGGCTGCATCACTCATTGTCTGTCCTGATTGTTCATGCGCAGGCGGGGAACTCTGCCCCACCATCTATTGTCCCGCCCGGGCTTCTGCAATGGTTGCAGCTTTCCGCACCCTCCTGTCAGGCCGCCGCCTTGGCCTTGAGCGTCGCCTCCACCGCGCGCTTTAACTCGTCCTTGACGGAAGCCGTCTCGGCCAACAGCGCGTCGATTTTCAGGAAATCGAGCACGCGGTATCTGGATACTGGCGGACGCAGCAGCATGTCTGGCGCACGATGCTCCATCTTGTGCGCGATGATCGACTGCATCAGCAATTGCGTCGCGCCGAACATCAGGTCAACCGAGTTAGGCTTCCTGCCCGCGACCTGCTGCGGCGCTCCGACCACGTCGACGGCGATGACGATATCCGCCTTGCCCTGCAGCAGGTCGAACGGCACCGGATTGTACATGCCGCCGTCTATATAGGTGCGTCCGTCGCGCACCACCGGCGCGAAGACTGCCGGTATTGCCGCCGAGGCCGCCAGCGCGCCGTGCAGGTCCCCTTCGGAGAACACCTTCACGTGATGGCCGAAATAGTCCGTCGCCGTCACTTCCAGGGGAATGGCCAGTTCCTCGAAAGTCTTCGGAACCTGATGCGGCAGGAAGGCGTGCAGGACACGTTCGATGCTGAACTGCGTCACCTTGAACCCACCGACCATCTGCGACAGCGTATCGGGCCGGGCGCTCCACATCCGGCCGACCACTTCCGCGCGGCGGCAAAGGATCGAGCGTGCATAGTCATGGATGTGCTTGCCCGTCATGCCGCTAGCGACCGCCGCGCCCATGATCGCGCCGATCGACGTCCCGGCGATTGCCACCGGCCTTATTCCAAGCTCGTCGAGCGCTTCGATGACGTGGATGTGGGCCAGCCCTCTTGCGCCGCCGCCCCCAAAGGCGATGGCGAATGTCGGCTTGCCGGTTGTTCGTCCGGCCGCCGGGTCGGCCGTCACCCCTTGCTCCCTTCGGCGGCGGGCCCGATCACCAGGATTGCCGGATCGGCCGTGAGAAGTTTCTTGGCCGCGGCCTTGACCTGGTCAAGCGTGACCGCCTCGATGAGCGCGGTGCGTCGCTCGATATAGTCGATCCCCAGATTCTCTTCCTGCAACGAAAGCAGCGTCGCGGCGATCGCGTTGGAGCTGTCGAGATTGTTCAGCGCGTATGAGCCGATGACGTACTTCTTGGCCGCCGCCAGTTCCGCCTCGGTCGGTCCCTCCTCCGCCATCTTGTGTACCGCTTCACGGATGACGGCCAGCGTTTCGGCCGCCCGGTCAGAGCGCGTCGCCGTGCTTATCACCAGGCCGGACGAATATTCATGCGTCACCAGCGAGGAATTCACGCCGTAGGCAAGGCCGCGCTTTTCACGGACTTCGTCGAACAGCCGCGAGGTGAAGGTACCGCCGCCCAGTATATGGTTCATCAGATAGGCGGCGAAGAAGTCGGGCGCGTCGCGCGCGACACCCGGATAGGCAAGCTGCAGTGAACTCTGCGGCAGGTCGTAGTCTACACGCACTTCCTGCCCGAGCTTGAGATCGACATTCTTGACCGGCTTCAAGTCCGACTTCTCGGGCAATCCGCCGAAGACCCGGTCCAGTTCCCGCTTCACGGTTTCGGCGTCGATCGCGCCGACGACCGCAACGTTCAGATTGTCGCGCGCGAACAGGCGCTTGTGGAAATCGCGCAGATCATCGGCCGTGATGGTGGCAAGCGACTTCTCGGTGCCTTCGTCCGGCCTCGCATAGGGATGGGCGCCGTAGAGCGCCTCCGCCCACTTCACCTTGGCCGCAGTCTCGGGGTCGCGCTGGTTGGCGACAATGCCCGACACGATCTGTGCACGGATACGGTCGATCGGAGCAGCGTCGAAGCGCGGCTGCTCGACCGACAGCTTCAGCAGGTCGAATGCCTCGTCCTTCGTCTCGGCCAGCATGCGCATCGAACCGAAGATGGTGTCGCGCGCCGCGCCGAAGCGCATTTCCGCGCCGGCATCGTCGAGCTTGGTCTGGAACGTGTCGGAATCCAACTCGCCCGCGCCTTCGTCGAACAGCGCGCTCATCAGTTCGGAAAGGCCTTCCTTGCCTTCCGGGTCCTGAGTATTGCCGCCGCGGAACGAAAAGCGGATCGTCACGATCGGCACGGAATAGTCCTCGACCAGCCAAGCGGTGATGCCCTTGTCACTCTTCACTTCCTGGATCTCGACAGCCGCCTCGGCCGGCAAGGCAGCCAGCGCCAGCGAGGAAGCGACCAGCAAGCCAATGGCGGATGTACGAGTCTTCACAAACAGTTGCGTCATCATGCTCATGTCAGTTCTGCACCGGATCGGAGGGCAGCAGGAAACCGGTCACCGAACGGCCGCCGGCCAGGTATTTTGCGGCGACCTTCTGGATGTCGGCGTTCGTCACCTTCTTGATGCGCTCGGGCCATTCCTCGATGTCCCCGACCGTACTGCCGGTAGCAAGCGCCGTGCCGTAGAGATTGGCCATCGATGCCTGGTTGTCGCGGGCGAAAATCATCGCGCGCAGGAAGCGGTTGCGCGCACTTTCGAGTTCCTTGTCCGTCACGCCATCCTTGACGATGGCGGCGATCTCGGCGTCGATCGCTGTCTGCACCTCGTCGAGCTTGGCCGTGCCGCGCGGCGCGCCGTAGACGGTGAAGGACGACTCGTCGAGCTTCGATCCGTCGAAATAGGAGCCGGCCGACGATGCGACGCCGCTCTTCACCACCAGCGCCTGGTAGATCCGGCTGCGCACACCGCCCCCGAGAATCTCGGCAAGCAGGTCGAGCGCCTCGGCCTCGCCCGGCTCGGCCGTATGATAGGACGGCACCAGCCACGACTTCGAAAAACTCGGCACCGAGACGCGCGGATCGGTCAGCGTCACCGTGCGCGCGGTATTCTGCTCCGGTTCCTGCGGACGGATGCGCGGCGGCAAGTCCGGCCCGCGAGCCACCTTGCCGTAAGTCTCTTCGGCCAGAGCGCGCACTTCCTTTGCGTCGACGTCGCCGGCCACGATGAGGATCGCGTTGTTCGGCGCGTAGTAGCGGTCGTAGAAGGCGACGGCGTCGGTACGGTTGAGCTCTTCCATCTCATGCATCCAGCCGATCACCGGTATGCGGTAGGGATGGTTCTGATAGAGCGTCGCGTCGATTTCTTCGGCCAGCAGCGCTTCCGGATTGGTCTCGATACGCGACCGGCGCTCCTCGAGCACCACGTCGCGCTCGGGCCCGATCACCTGGTCGGTCAGGATCAGGCCGCGCATCCGGTCGGCCTCGTACTCCATCATGGCCCCGAGCGCCTCGGGCGGCACGGTCTGGTAGTAGGCCGTGTAGTCGTCGGAGGTGAAGGCGTTCTCGCTGCCGCCTATTTCGGCGATTTTCGCGCCGAATTCGCCGGCCTCGTGCTTTTCCGTGCCCTTGAACATCAGGTGTTCGAAGAAATGCGCGATGCCGGATTTTCCGGGCGGCTCGTCAGCGCTGCCGACCTTGTACCAGACCATATGGGTGACGATCGGTGCCCGCCGGTCCGGGATAACGATGACCTCCATGCCATTGTCGAGCAGGAAGCTGGAGATCTTGTTCTCGATCGGCGTTTTGTCTACGGGCGCGGCCGCTGCCGGGCTCGCCAGCAGGAGCAGGGCCAGTGCCGCGCTTTGCAATCGGCGTTCCCACCCGGCCGTTGATGTCCCGGTCTTCAATGCCATACACAGCTCCAGTGATATCGGCCCCAGATTATATGGGGCGGACACCAGCCGTAAGTTAATTGTTGGTCATCTGGCCGGCAAAAGAGGCCGAATTCGGAGCGCCGAGACGATTCAGCGAGCGCCCGGCGCCTCGATGAAGCGGATCACGGTGTCGCCATAGGCCCGCTCGTCGACAGTGGAAAACCCCTCGCCCGGCGCGAAAAGCGCCGACGCAGCCTCTTCCACCACGCAAAGCGCGCCGGGCAGCAGCCAGCCCCCTTCGAGTGCCGAGCGCAGCGCCATCTCGCCAAGTCCCTTGCCATAGGGCGGGTCGGCGAAGACCAGGCCGAACGGCGCGATCGTGCCGGCATCGCCTAATCCCGTCGCATCACGCCGGAAGATTTTGGTGCGGCCCTGCAATCCGAACGCCTCGACGTTGGTACGAATCAGGCCCCGCCCTTCCGCCGATTCCTCGATGAACAGGCAATGCGCCGCGCCGCGCGACAGAGCTTCCAGCCCCAGCGCCCCCGTACCGGCAAAGAGGTCGAGCACCCGCGCGCCTTCGAGCTTTTCCTGAAAGCGGTGGGCGAGCACGTTGAATACCGCCTCGCGCGTGCGGTCGGTGGTCGGGCGGATCGCTTGGCTGCGCGGCGTGGCCAGCGGCCTGCCGCGAAACTCACCGCCGACGATCCGCATCTCTTCCCCGTGGTCCGCCTCTTCCGCCGTTTGGCCGATCGCCCCGCGGCCTGTTATCCTGGGGCCTGTCATCCTGAGGCCTGTCGCCCCGCGGCTTGCCGAAACCCGGCTTTCCCCCAGGCTTGCCTGCCCCCGGTTTGCCACCTGCGGGTTTGCCATAAGCGGCCTTCTTCGACGCTCGCTTGGCCTCTGCCTCGGCCCTCTCCGCGGCCGCCCTGCCCGTGCCGATAGGCCGTGCCCCCGAAGCCATCCAGACATTCGACTTGCGTTGGCCCGGCGGCTCTATCGGCCGCTGCTCACGCTCTTTCTTTCCGCCGCGCTGGGGCCTTTGCCCTTCGCCGAACTTCCCGCCGCGCTCGAATTTCTTCGGTCCGCTGTCGGGCCGGTCGCCAAAAGCAGGTCTTGCCCCGCGTTCCGGCCGCGTCGATAGCTTGCCCAGTGCCTCGTCCCGCGAGTTTTCGCGGCGGTGGCGCTTCTTGATCAGGCCGCCCTCGCTGATCCTGCCGCGCTCGCCGTCACGCTCGATCCTCGGCCGCTCGACGTCGTCAGCCTTCCGTTCGGGCGCCCGCTTCACGGGCTGGTTCGGGAACTGGCTCACCACCGGCGCCTCGAAATTCGCACCCGCCTCCTCGATCAGCCGCTCACCGAGTTGGTCGCGCAGCATCCGCCCCTTGATCTCCAGCACATGTCCTTCCGGCAAGTCGGCGAGCTGGAACGGGCCGTAGGAAATGCGGATCAGCCGCGACACTTCGAGCCCGAGCGCGCCAAGTATGTTTTTCACCTCGCGGTTCTTGCCCTCGCGCAGGCCGATTGTCAGCCAGGCGTTGCTGCCCTGCTCGCGATCGAGCGTCGCCTCGACCGCGCCGTAGAACACGCCGTCGACGGCAATACCGTCCTTGAGCCCGGCCAGCGCCTTCTCTTCGACCTTGCCGTGTACCCGAACGCGGTAGCGCCGCAGCCAGCCCGTTGCCGGCAATTCCAGTACGCGCGACAGGCCGCCGTCATTGGTGAGCAGCAGCAGGCCTTCCGTATTGATGTCCAGCCGCCCGACGGTCAGCAGTCGCGGCAGGTCGTTCGGCAGCACGTCGAAGACGGTCTTGCGCCCTTCCGGATCGCGGTTGGTCGTCACCACGCCCGCCGGCTTGTGGAACAGGAAAAGGCGCGTGCGCTCGATCGCCGGAATCGCCGTGCCGTCCACCTCGATCCGGTCGTCCGGCATGACGTTGAAGGCTGGCGACTCCAGCTTCTGGCCGTTGACCTTGACCCGCCCTGCCGCGATCAAATCCTCGGCATCGCGCCGCGAAGCGATGCCCGCCCGCGCAAGCCGCTTTGCGATCCGCTCGCCAGGCGCTTCCTCGACGGTTTCCGGCCTCTTCCTGAAGGGTTTCTTGTCGCCGCCCTCGTGACTTTTCATCCCATAGGAGCGCCGCTGCCCCTCATGGCTCTTCGTCCCGAAGGACCGCGCGCCTTCCCTGTTTCGGAAAGGGCTGCCATCGCCGGACGGGTTTTCCCTCCGCTCGAATCGCCTGTTGTCGTCGCGCGGCCGGTCGTCGCGGTTGAACTCGCGCTTCGGGCCGCGCTCGCTGTCACCAAAGCGCTCGCGCCTCTCGAAATCGCGCTTTGGCCGTTCGCCGCCGGCATCTTCCCTGCGCACGAACGGCTTGCGGTCGCCCTCGGCGCGCTTGACGAAAGGCTTGCGCCCCTCACCGCCCTCGCGCTTGGCGAATGGCCTGTCGCCGCGTGGCGGACCTTTGCGGAAAGGTTTTGATGCGCCGGCCGCCCGCTCAGTGCCTTCTCTGGGCCTGTCGTCGCGCCGGAAGTCGCGCTTCGGCCGTTCGCCAACCGAAGCGGCCGCCTCCGGCGTGCGCTTGGTGTAGGGCTTCTTGTCCGCGCCCTGCGGCTTACCGCCGAAAGCCGGCTTGCCCGCGCCCGGCCGACGCGGCCCACCCGGCTTGCCGCCGCTCTTGCGCTGAAATTTCTTCTGATCGTCGTCCATGTGGCCTTTGCCTCTTTGCGCGGCTAGATAACAGGATCGTTTCGGGCTTGCGAGGAAATAGAATTGAATCCCGGCCGCATCGATTTCATGGGTGAAGCGCTCGCAGAGGCCGAGGCCGCCGCTGCACGCGGCGAGGTACCCATCGGCGCCGTGGTCGTCAGTGCGGGCGAGATCGTCTCGCGTGCCGGAAACCGTACGCGCGAACTCTCCGACCCCACGGCGCATGCGGAGATGCTGGTGATCCGCGAGGCCTCGACCAAGCTCGCATCCGAGCGCCTCGGCGAAGCAGACCTCTACGTCACGCTGGAGCCCTGCGCGATGTGCGCCGGCGCCATCTCATTCGCGCGCATCCGCCGGCTCTATTTCGGCGCTGTCGACGACAAGGGAGGAGCGGTCGTCAGC
>JAEYXI010000228.1 GCA_023428515.1 Pseudomonadota bacterium
CCCTTGAAGGGCGAGACGATCGGCGGCGAGACTTTCGACGGCAAGACGGAAACAGCCATATTTCCCGGCGACTTGCCGGCGAAGATTGACTCGATCTTTGAAGAACCTGCCGCAACGGAAAAGCGGCAGGCCGAGCCGCCGATCCGTTTCGTGCGCTTTCGGCCGCCGAAGCTAGAACGCGACGCCGACGGCCTGAAACTGTCGCTGCCGCACATCAGGCTCGACCGCGCCCTGCAGTTCCTGATCGGAGACCACCTCGCATGAGCGCCCCAAGAAGACCGGCGGCCTTCCGCATCGAATCGGAAGGCACGCGCCCTGCCGAAGCCGAAACGCCGCAGCGCAAGCCGCGCGCGCTCGACAGGTCGATGGCCGTCGTCACGCCGGCCGAGATCGACGTCTTCGACGAAGGCGATCTCGCCGACGAGGTTCCCCCGCCGCCCACCGCGCCGAAGCGGCGCTCTTGGTTCGCCACAATCTTCCTCAGCGCCTTTGGCGCCCTGCTCTCCCTGGCGATCGGCCTCTGGGCCGACCGGCTCATCCGCGAGCTCTTCGCGCGCGCCGAATGGCTGGGCTGGCTGGCTGCAGGGCTGGCGGCGCTCGCCGCGCTGGCGCTGCTCGTCATCCTCGCCCGCGAGATGATGGCGATTGCCCGCCTCGCCTCGGTCGAGAAGCTGCGCGCCAAGGCACTCGACGCGATTTCCCGCGACGATCCGAAGGCCGCGCGTACCGTCGTTTCCGAACTGACGAGCTTTGTCTCGCACAAGCCGGAAACCGCCGCCGGTCGGCGCGCGCTCGCCAGCCTGAAGGACGACATCATCGATGGCGCCAATCTGGTGCGCATCGCCGAGACCGAGCTCCTCGCGCCGCTCGACGCCCGCGCCCAGCATATGATCCTCGACGCGGCCAAGCGTGTTTCGCTGGTCACCGCCGTCAGCCCGCGCGCTCTGGTCGACCTCGCTTACGTGCTCTTCGAATCGGGCCGGCTGATCCGCCGCCTGTCGGAACTTTACGGTGGGCGTCCCGGCACGCTCGGCTTCTTCCGCCTCGCGCGCGGCGTGCTCGCCCATCTCGCGGTCACCGGCGCGATCGCCGCCGGTGACGATTTCGTCCACCAGATCGTCGGCCAGGGCCTTGCCGCGCGCCTTTCCGCGAAGCTCGGCGAAGGCGTCGTCAATGGCATGATGACCGCCCGCATCGGCGTCGCGGCCATGGAAGTGACGCGTCCCCTGCCGTTTTCCGCCGTGAAACGGCCGGGAATGACGGATTTTCTCTCCGCGCTGGTCTCGTTCACGAAGAAGAAGGCAGGCTCGGGCGACGCCTGACATGGTTACCGCGGCGAGCATTCGGCGGCGGCGATAGACGGTCCATTAACCATTTCTGGTCATGGTTCTGACAGGTCGTCTCCCTTCCTTTGTGTTGCCGGGTGTTCTTCGATGAAGCGTGCAATCCTGTCCAAGCTCCTGCCGCTCGCAGCATCGGTCGCCATCGTAGCTGGTGTAACTGCGCCGGTTTCGGCGAGCGAACGCGACCGCGCCTTCTTCCAGTCTATCGAAGGATCCTGGGCAGGCGCTGGCGAGATCGTCGCGGGCAAGTACAAGGGCACGAAGTTCAACTGCACCTTCGCCGGCACGACGCCAGCCAAGAAGCTCGGCATGGCGCTCGACGGCGGCTGCCGCGTCGGCGTCTTCATGCAGAAGATGTCGGCGAGCGTCATCCAGAACCGCAAGGTCGGCTACGAAGGCAAGTTCATGGACGGCGCCGACGGCTCCGGCCTCGACATCGTCTCCGGCAACGTCGTCAATGCCAGCAAGGTCGTCTTCGCCATCAACCGCAACGCGCTGCGTGGCATCATGCAGGCGCGCCTTGCCGACGAGAACACGATGAACGTCACCATATCGGTTCGCGTCGACGACGACATGGTGCCGGTCATCGGCATGAGCCTGAAGCGCGTCGACGACACCGCCGTCGGCGCCATCGCCCGGCAGTAAAGCCCCTCCCCTCAACGCCGCCATAACTCCACGGCACCTACCCGCAAGGACGTCATCCTCGGACAAGCCCAAGGATGACGTCGGAGCAGGCTGATCCCCGCATGCGGTAGCCCCACCCGATTCAGGGGGGTTGTTCGACCGCCCGGCCAACCCTTATCTTGGGCGCTCCGGCGCACGTCCTGTGCGGCGGCCTCATGCATTCGGGATGGCCCATGGCGGCAGAAGCAGCAACTGGCAGCGAACTGGTTCAGGTGGTGGCGCTGCTGACGGCCGGCGTCGTAGCCGTGCCGATCTTCCGGCGTATGGGGCTGGGCTCCATCCTCGGCTATCTCGCTGCCGGCCTCGTCATCGGCCCGTTCGGCCTGGCGATCTTCCACGAGCCTGAAGCCATACTGCACATCGCCGAACTCGGCGTGGTGATGTTCCTCTTCATCATCGGCCTCGAAATGCAGCCGTCGCGCCTCTGGGGCCTCAGGCAGCAGATATTCGGGCTGGGCGCCGCGCAGGTCGGCTTCTGCGCGCTCCTGCTGACGCTGGTCGGCGTGCTCGGCGGCTTCCCCGTCAATGTCGCGTTCGTTGCAGGCGCCGGCTTCGTGCTCACCTCGACCGCGGTCGTCATGCAGATACTCGAGGAGCGCGGCGAAGTCTCATCGCCACGCGGCCAGCGCATGGTGTCGATCCTGCTTTTCGAGGATCTGATGATCGTGCCGCTCCTGGCGCTCGTTGCCTTCCTGGCGCCGGTCGCGACCGAGACCTCATTCTCCGAGCGGCTAGTCGACGTCGGGATCGGCGTCGCCTCGATCGTCGGCCTCATCGTCGCCGGCCGCTACCTGCTCAACCCGCTTTTCCGCATCCTTGCCGATTCGCATGCCCGCGAGGTGATGACAGCCGCCGCCCTTCTCGTCGTCCTCGGCTCGGCGCTCGCCATGCAGCTTGGCGGCCTCTCCATGGCGATGGGCGCCTTCCTTGCCGGCGTGATGTTGTCGGAATCGACCTTCCGTCATCAGCTGGAAGCCGATGTCGAGCCCTTCCGCGGCATCCTGCTCGGCCTGTTCTTCATGGCAGTCGGCATGTCGCTCGACCTCGCCGTCGTCGCCGCGAACTGGAACCTCGTCGCCATCTATGTCGTCGCCTACATGATCATGAAGGCGATCGGCATCTATGTCGTCGCCCGCATCCGCTCCAATCATCGCGACGCGCTCGACCGCGCCGTCGTCATGGCGCAGGGCGGCGAGTTCGCCTTCGTGCTCTACTCTGCCGCAGCGGCTGTCGGCATCATCGACGCCGAGGCCAACGCGATCCTCACCGCCATCATCATCGTCTCGATGATCCTCACGCCCTTCGCCATCATCATCCTGCGCATGATCACGCCGAAGGACGAGCAGTCGCTGGAAGGTGTCGAGGTGGCCGACGGGCTGGACAGCAGCGTGCTCATCATCGGCTTCGGCCGTTTCGGCCAGATCGTCAGCCAGCCCCTGCTGCTCAGGGGCGTCGACGTCTCGATCATCGACAACGATGTCGAGATGATCCAGGCCGCCGCCGACTTCGGCTTCAAGGTCTATTACGGCGACGGCATGCGCCTCGATATCCTC
>JAEYXI010000258.1 GCA_023428515.1 Pseudomonadota bacterium
CCATGCGGCCGAGACGATCGAGCTGGTCGCGCTGCGCGGCGGCACCGGCAGGCCGGACGTGGTCACGCTCGGCGAACTGTTCGATGAGCGCCTCGTCGCCGACGGCAGGAAGCCGTTCTGGGCCGAACGCATCACGGAGCGGCGCATTGCCGCCGCGCGGGACGTGCTGGGTTGGCTGACGACGGCGCTGGAGCAGCTTGCCGGCTTGCGCGATGAGCCCGCGGTCACGTTCGCCGAGATGGTGAAGGCGACGGTGCTCGCCTTCGAGGCGCTGGGCCGTGATGCGAAGGGCAGCCTTGCCGAGCTCTATGCGGAAGATGCCGGCGAGAAGCTCGCAGAATTCCTGCGGGGGCTGGCCGGTGCGACGGCGGGTTTCGACTTCCAGCCGGGGGAGTGGCCGGAAGTGATGGCGGCGCTGATGGGATCGGAGACGGTGAAGCCGTCGCAGGGCGCCGATCGGCGCATCGTCATCTGGGGTGCTCTGGAGGCGCGGCTCCAGAGCGTCGACACGCTGGTGGTCGGCGGATTGAACGAGGGCAGCTGGCCGCGCCGCGCGGAGGCCGACCGCTTCATGTCGAGACTGATGAAGACAGGCCTCGCCCTGGAGCCGCCGGAGCGGCGCATCGGCCAGGCGGCGCATGATTTTGTCATGGCGCTCGGAACGAAGCGCCTCATCCTGACGCGTTCGGCGCGGGCGGGGGAGGCGCCGGCGGTGCCGTCGCGCTGGCTCCAGCGGCTGACGACCTTTGCCGGCAAAGAAGCTGTTGAGGCTATGCAGGGCCGCGGCCGGCAGCTGCTCGCCTGGGCCGGCGAGCTGGATGCGGGACCCCAAGTGAAATTCGCGGCGCGGCCGCAGCCGAAACCGCCGCTCGCGGTGCGCCCGGCCCATTTCTCCGTGACCGAGATCGAGACGCTGAGGCGCGATCCTTACGCGATCTATGCGCGGAAGATCCTGAGGTTGAAGGCGCTCGATCCGCTGATCCGCGATCCCGGCGCGGCGGAAAGGGGCACGCTGTTCCACGCCATCCTGCATCGCTTCGCCGCGTCGGGAGTCGATCCCCGGGACACGTCGGCGCTGGATGTGCTGCTGGAGAAGGGCAAGGAGTGCTTTGCCGAGGCCGCGCTGCCGCCCGATGTCGAGGCGGTGTGGTGGCCCCGCTTCGAGCGATTGGCGTCGGAAATCGTTGTGTGGGAACGCGAGCGTGCCGAGAACGTGACGCAGCGGACAGCGGAAGCCAGGGCGTCCTCGACGACGGTGGGCAGTTCGGAGGTCACGCTCTCGGGCTATGCCGACCGTGTCGACGTGCTGCGGGAGGGGCTGGCGGACATACTCGACTACAAGACGGGCTCGTCGCCCTCCAAGGGCCAGGCACATACGCTGCTTGCGCCGCAGCTTGCGCTGGAGGGAGCGCTCTTGCGGCGCGGCGCGTTCAAGGAACTGGGCGCGCTCGACCCTGCCGACCTCGCCTTCGTCAGGCTCAAGGCGAACGGCGAAGTGCTGCACGAAACGATCCTCGAGCATGACCGCAAGGCGAAGAGCGCGGTGGACCTCTCGGAGGAAGCCTGGACACGGCTTGAGAAGCTGCTGCTGCATTACCGCGATCCGGCCACCGGCTACCTGTCGCGCGCATTGCCCTTCCGCGAGGCGGAGGTCGACGGCGAATACGATCATCTGGCGCGCGTGCTCGAATGGTCGGCCGGTGGTCCCGGCGAGAGCGACGAATGAGCAAGCGGCGTTATCCCGTCCCGGGCGAGACGGCCGCGCGGCAGGCGAAGGCCTCCGATCCCCAGAATTCGGCCTGGGTGTCGGCCAATGCCGGTTCGGGCAAGACGCATGTGCTGTCGCAGCGCGTCATCCGCCTTTTGCTGGAGGGCACCGACCCGTCAAAAATCCTCTGCCTCACCTATACGCGCGCCGCCGCCGCCAACATGTCGAACCGCGTCTTCTCCAACCTGTCGGAGTGGACGATGCTCGGCGACGAGGATCTGGCGAAGCGCATCGCCGATATTGAAGACCGTCAACCCGGTGCGGCCAGGCTGCGCCGTGCGCGAAAACTGTTTGCCGAGGCGCTGGAGACGCCGGGCGGGCTGAAGATCCAGACCATCCACGCCTTCTGCGAATCCGTGCTGCACCAGTTCCCGCTGGAAGCCAACATCGCAGCACACTTCGAGATGCTCGACCCGCAGATGGAGGAGCTTCTGTTCGCCGAGGCCAGGCGCGAGATGCTGACCGGGGCCCTGGCGGAGAAGCCGGGACTGGCGGAGGCCTTCGCCGTCGTTCTCGAGCGGGGCGGCGAATTCGGGCTCGACTTGCTGCTGCAGGAGATCGTGAACAGGCGAAACGGACTTCGCGATTTCATCGACCGGCTTGGCGGCGACACGGCGGCCTATGCCGAGCTGTTCGCGGAATTTGGCGTTGCGCCTGACGAGACGGCCGAGACGATTGCCGAAGGGGCCTGGCCACTGCCGGGATTTTCGCCCGAAGCCTTCGAGACGTTCCACCAGACGGCGATCCTGACCAATGCGAAGAGCGTGCTGAAGAACATGCTGCCGGCGCTCGACCGCGCATATGGCGAGCGCGATCCGGTCAGGCGGTTGAAGCTGCTTGCCGAAGGTTTCCTGAAATCCGACGGTGACCCCTACAACCCGGCGAGGGCGTTCACCAAGGCGCTGCACAATGCGATCCCCGATCTCTCCGAGCGCTACGAAGCGGCGGTGGCCGCCATCCGTTCGACCGGCGATCGGTTGGCGCTGTTCCGCATGCTGGAGGGGACGCGCGCGGCGCTCACCATCGCCGACTGGCTGATCGCCCGCTACGAGCAGTTGAAGACTGGTCGAGGCTTCCTTGACTTCAATGATCTGATCACGCGCACGGTGCGGTTGCTGGCGCGCCAGGACGCCGGCGCCTGGGTGCAGTACAAGCTCGACCAGGGCATCGACCACATACTACTCGACGAGGCGCAGGACACGAGTCCCGAGCAATGGGCCGTGGTGCGGCGGCTGGCCGAAGAATTCTTCGCCGGCATGAGCGCGCGCGACAAGGTCCGCCGCACGGTCTTCGCCGTCGGCGACGAGAAGCAGTCGATCTATTCCTTCCAGGGCGCGTCGCCGGAATCTTTTGCCGAGACCGGAGGCGAGTTCCAGCGGCGGGTGCGCGAGGCCGATGCCGAGTTCGCGCAGGTGCGCCTCACGCTCTCCTTCCGCTCGACCAACGATGTGTTGCATGCCGTCGACCGCGTCTTCGCCAGCGACCAGGCGCGGCGCGGCATCACCCACGACCCCGATCCGGTCCGGCACGACGCGATCCGCTTCGACGCACCGGGCTATGTCGAGATTTGGCCGTCGATCGGCGCCGACACGGTGCAGGAGCCGGACGACTGGACGCAGGCCGTCGACCACGCGCAGGCGCCGGCGGTGCAGGTTGCGGAAGCCGTCGCCGCGACGATCAAGCACTGGCTTGATTCCGGCGAGATTATCGAGGGCACAGGCAAGCGCCTGACGCCGGGCGACGTGATGGTGCTGGTCAGGAAGCGGGATCGCTTCGTGCATGCACTGTCGCGGAGCCTTAAGGAGAAAAGGATCGCTGTCGCCGGCGCCGACCGGCTGAGCCTGCCAGCGCATATCGCGATCAAGGACATGATGGCGCTCGGCCGTTTCCTGTTGCAGCCCGAGGACGACCTGTCGCTGGCGGCGGTGCTTCGCAGTCCGGTCTTTGGGCTGAACGAGGACATGCTGTTCGACCTGGCGGCGAAGCGCGGCGAGCGCAGCTCGCTCGCCGAGGAACTGCGCCGGCAGGCGCCCGGCGACCTCTTCCTCGCCGAGGCCGTGGCGAAACTCGACGCTTGGGCGAACGAGGCGGCGTACAAGCCGGTGTTCGAGTTCTATTCCGGCGTGCTGGGCCGCGACCGCGTGCGGCAAAGGATGATCGCGCGGCTGGGCCATGAGGCCGGCGACATACTGGACGAGTTCCTGAGTTTCTGCCTCGCCGAGGAGCGCGCCGGCCTGCCCGGGCTGGAAGCTTTCCTGGCAACACTCGAAAGCGCCGGACCCGAGATCAAGCGGGAGATGGACCAGGGCCGTGACGAGGTCCGCATCATGACGGTGCATGCCGCCAAGGGCCTGGAAGCCCCGGTGGTGTTCCTCGTCGACGGCGGCACCGCGCCGTTCAGCGAGCAGCATTTGCCCCGGCTGATGCCGTTCAACCTGAAAGACGGCGGCAAGGGTTACCTTTGGCGCTCCTCGAAGGAGATCGCCAACGGCTTCTCGCGGGCTGCTGAGGCCAGAGTAAAGGACGCTGCCGACGACGAATACCGCCGCCTGCTCTACGTCGGCATGACGCGCGCCGAAGATCGACTGATCGTCTGCGGCTATCACGGCAAGCGCGCACGCAATCCAAGGACGTGGCACACGCTCGTCCGCGACGCGCTGGTCGGCATCGCCGAAACCGAGGAAGTGGCGCATCCTGTGACCGGAGAGCCGGTGCACCGCTTCCGCAGCAAGGTGCTGCCGGCGGTGGCGGCGAGGGAGGAGGATGCGGCCGAAATTGCAGAGCCACATGCGCCGCTGCCCCAGTTCAAGTCGCTGCCTCCGGATGATGAGCTGCCGCGACCTTTGTCGCCGTCGGGCGCGTCGGTTTTGATCGAGGATGCCAGGGAGCCGGTCGTCTCGGCCCGCTCGCCGGTACTCGACGGCGAGGAGGAGCCCGGTTTCGCCGTGGCGCGCGGCTCGGCGATCCACAAACTGCTGCAGGTGCTGCCGGACATGCCTATCGACGAGCG
>JAEYXI010000290.1 GCA_023428515.1 Pseudomonadota bacterium
AATACGGGCGTGCTGACGGAGGAGATGTTCGTCAGCGTTTTCAGCCAGATAGCGGATTTCCTGAAGAACTAGAGTCGGGCAGTCGGCAGCGTCGGTTCCATCAACCGGGACAACCCGCCCTGAAGCACATTGAGGTCGACGTCACCCTCTATCCCGTCGACACGGCCCATATTGTGATACTGCCAATACACCCAGTCCTCGTGTCCTGGATGACGGGAGAGCGACCGCACCCAACGCAGCCGGTCCGGCATGGTCCGGCCGTAGCGATCTAGCGCTTCGCCGATCAGATAGATGATAGCCGGCTTGCCGAAATGGGCTTCCACCGGCTCCAGGAACGCCGTGAGTTCCGCATTCAGTTCTTCAGGCGTCGGCCGCTCGGGACAATTGCCGTGGAACTCTATGTCGACGACAGGGGGAAGCAGGCTCTCGTCGCTCGGCACCGTGGCGATGAAGTTCTTTGCCTGTTCGACGGCTGGCCGGCAGAACGTAAAGAAATGATATGCGCCGACCGCGAGGCCGGCCTCCTTCGCCGCTGCGAGGTTTCGAGCGAACGACTTGTCGACCCAGTCACCGCCCTCGGTCGCCTTGATGATGGCGAAGGAAACATCGTCAGCCGCGACGCGCCGCCAGTCGATCAGGCCCTGATGGTTGGAGACGTCGATGCCTCGGACCGGATACGTGTCTCGGTCAGGTGAAAAGCTCATGAAGTAGATGTAGCCGACGCCGAGGACGGCGCAACCGAGGCCAAGGAGAACCAGCAGACCGAGAACATAGCGTCGCATGGATGCGTTTGTCGGTCCCGATCGCGACGGAATTTGGTCGGCCGGTCAGCCCCGTTCCTTCAGCAGCCGCCCCTTCTCGCGCGCCCAGTCGCGATCCTTTTCCGTCTGGCGCTTGTCGGCGACGTTCTTGCCGCGTGCCAACGCCAACAGGAGCTTAGCCCGGCCTCGATCGTTGAAGTAGATCTTCAACGGCACCATCGTCATGCCCTGCCGCTCGACGGCCTGCGAGAGCTTGGCCATCTCCTTCTTCTTCATGAGCAGCTTACGGCGCCTGCGAGGCTCGTGGTTGAAGCGATTGGCCTGCAGATATTCCGGAAGATAGGAATTGATCAGCCACAGTTCGCCGCCTTCCATCGAGGCGTAGGATTCGGCGATGTTGGCGTGCCCGCCGCGAAGCGACTTCACCTCGGTGCCGGTCAGCGCCAGCCCGGCCTCGTAGGTGTCGATCACCTCATAGGAGAAGCGCGCCTTGCGGTTCTCCGCGGCGACCTTGCTGTTGGGATCGGATTTCCGGACCTGGTTCATGGCCGGGACAGGTAAGACCGTCCCGGCTTTTGATCAAGTCAGTTGATCAGGTCAGTTGATGAGGCCGGCAAACTTCATCGCCGCGTCGATCTTGGCCGCGGTGCCTTCCTCGACCGTGGTCAATGGCGAGCGCACCACATTCTCGACCTTGCCCAGGCGCGACAAGGCGTATTTGGCGCCTGCCAGGCCCGGCTCGATAAAGATCGCCTTGTGCAGCGGCATCAGCCGGTCCTGCAGTTCCAGCGCCTTGTCCTTGTCGTTGTCCAGCGTTGCCGTCTGGAACTCGGCGCAAAGCCTGGGCGCAACGTTAGACGTCACGGAAATGCAGCCGATGCCGCCATGCGCATTGAAGCCGAGCGCGCTGGCATCTTCGCCGGAAAGCTGGATGAAGTCCTTGCCGCAGGTCATGCGCTGCTCGGACACGCGCTCAACCTTGCCGGTAGCGTCCTTCACGCCGGCGATGTTCTTGAAGTCGTGCGCCAGCTTGCCCATCGTCTCCGGGCTCATGTCGATCACCGAGCGCGGCGGGATGTTGTAGATGATGATCGGCAGCGTCGTCGCCTTGGCCACCGCCGCGAAATGGGCATAGAGGCCGCGCTGCGTCGGCTTGTTGTAATAGGGCGTAACGACCAGCACCGCGTCGGCGCCCGCCTCCTCGGCGCACTTCACCAGCCCGCCCGCTTCCTCGGTGTTGTTGGAGCCGGCCCCGGCAACCACGGGCACCCTGCCCTTCGCCGCGTCGACGCAGGTCTTCACCACCTGGCGATGCTCGTCATACGACAGAGTGGGTGATTCGCCTGTCGTGCCGAAGGGAACCAGTCCGGCGGTGCCCTCGGCGAGCTGCCAGTCGACGAACGCGCGAAAAGCTTTCTCGTCGAAACGCCCGTCCTTGTCGAACGGCGTCACGAGCGCGGTGAGAGAGCCTCTCAGCATGATGCGATACTCCAGGCTATTTCCAGGTTTTTCTCAACTCCCGCGCGGCTTCTAGCCGAAAGCGCAGCCTGGCGCCATAGCCGGGTGGCCGGTGGCGCAATGTCATTTCAGCCCCTGGCCCCGACCTCAACTGGCCACAAAGATAACGTTTCGTTTACTTAAGCTTCATCAGGCGCGTCCAGAGTATCCCTACCCGTTCCAGTCCCTTTCATGTAAGGACAGGACATGATCAGCAAGCTGCGCCGCAGGCGCGATAGCCGCTTTGCTCTCATTGCTGCCTCGCTGGCGCTGGTGCCGGCATCGGCTGCGAGCGCAGGCGCTGACAAGGATCCCACGGTCGTCTTGACGGTGCCGGACGCGGGGGCGATTGCGGCCGCCGGCGAGATCGCGCTGCTGAAGGCCGGGCTCGACGCGATCGAGGCGATGGACATTGGCAGGGCGCGCCGCATCCGCGACCGTCTGCCCGAAACGAGCATCGACCGGCACATACTTGCCTGGGCGATCGCCTTTGATGGCGGCAGGGATGTGCAGAGCCTCGACATCGCCTACGCGGCCCTCAGATTGCCGGACTGGCCCGGCGTTTCCCGGCTGCGCAGGAACGGCGAACGCGCCCTCTATCGCGAGAATCCCGACGCGAAGAAGGTGATTGGAATATTCGGCGACAGCAGTCCGAGGACGCTTGACGGCGTCATCCTGCTCGCCCGTGCACATGCGTCGCTCGGACAGGTAAAGGATGCGCGCGCGGTACTGGCGCCCTATTGGCGCACCGCAAAGCTGGAAGCTCCGGAAGAGCAGCGCGTCATCAAGGAATTCGGGGCGATCCTCCAGGCCGAAGACCACCGCGCCCGCATGGAGGGCATGCTCTATGCCGAGCGCATAGCTTCGGCCGACCGCGTCGCCGAGCTTGCGGGAGCCGAGCCGCTGAGCAAGGCGTGGGCTGCCGTCATTCGCGGCGAGAAGAATGCGCCGGCGCTGCTCAAGGCGGTACCGAAAGAGATGCGTTCCGCCGGCTACTATTTCGCCGAAGCCAAGTATCTGCGCCGCAAGAGCAAATTTGCCGAGGCCGCCGCGGTGATGCTGAAGGCTCCGACGGATCGCGCGGCGCTCGTCGACCCCGACGCATGGTGGGTCGAACGCCGTGTGCTGTCGCGCGAGTTGGTCGACCACGGAGACATGAAACTCGCCTATCGGATCGCCGCCGCGCATGCGGCCGAGAGCCCGGTCGAGGCGGCTGATGCCGAGTTCCATGCCGGCTGGTACGCGCTGCGCGGCCTCGACGACGCAAAGGCAGCCGCCAAACATTTTGCCCGCATCAGCGAGATCGCCGAAGGGTCGATTTCGCTGGCACGCGCCAATTATTGGCTGGGGCGGGCTGCCGATGCCGGCGGGCCGGGCGATGCGACGGCGTTCTACGAAAAAGCAGCCGCATACGGCACCACCTTCTACGGCCAGCTCGCCGCCGAGCGCATCGGCGGCAAGACCCTCGACGTCGCCTATCCCGAGCCGACCCCCGCCGACCGCAAGACTTTCAGGACACGCGAGGTGGTGAAGGCGATCCGCCGCCTCGAGCGCTGCGGCTATCAGGAACGCGCCGACATGCTCTACCGCGAGCTTGCCGGGGATCTCACCAGCAGCGGCGAACTGGCGCTGCTGGCCGACATGGCCGAGAAGCGCGGTGATCACGTGCTGGCGTTGAAGGTCGGCAAGATCGCAGCCGGGCGCGGCCGCGAGATCGGCGCGCTCTCCCATCCCGTCGGGGCCATCCCTGAGGAGGCCGACATTTCGAGTTCCGGCAAGGCGCTCGCCTACGCCATCGCGCGCCAGGAAAGCGAGTTCAACGTTAGCGCCGTGTCGCATGCCGGTGCGCGCGGCCTGCTGCAACTCCTGCCGGGCACGGCCAAATCGGTCGCCAAGAAGGCCGGCCTCTCCTATTCCCCCGAGCGCCTGACGACCGACGCCGGATACAACGCCACTCTCGGCGCTGCCTTCCTCAGCGAACAGCTTGGCCGCTTCGACGGCTCCTATGTGCTGACCTTCGTCGGCTACAATGCCGGGCCCGGCCGTGCGCGCGAATGGATCAAGCGCTACGGCGACCCGCGCGGCAAGGATGTCGAGACGGTGGTGGACTGGATCGAGCGGATACCCTTCACCGAGACGCGCACCTATGTGCAGCGCGTGATGGAGAACTACCAGGTCTACAAGATGCGCCTTTCGGGAAGCTTCGACATCGAAGGCGATCTCGTGAAAGGCCGCCAACGGACCGCCGCCGAGTACTGACCCGTCACCCTCTTCCCCGAATGAGGCCACGCCGCCACCGCGGCAACGATCGTTTCTTTGCCGATTCGGCAACCGGTGCTATCTGCTTGAATCGACACCCCTCCCAACGGAATCATCCATGACAGCCGAGCAGGGTTTTTCGGATTTCTTCTATTCCGCGCCGGACGGGCTGAAGCTCCATGCCCGCATCTACGGCGAGGACAGCGCCGGCACCACGCCGGTCGCCTGCCTGCCGGGCCTGTCGCGCAATGCGCGCGACTTCCATGAGCTGGCGCTCCACC
>JAEYXI010000308.1 GCA_023428515.1 Pseudomonadota bacterium
TGTAGTAGGTGCGCTCGATGGCGCAGCCGTCGCCGCCCGCCGGAAGCGGGTCTAACGGTGCCGCGACCGTCGTCAGAACCGCTTCGAGCGGCTCGTTCGAGGTGTTGGCGATGACCACGGGGGCGGCGTCCAGGTCGTCGGCGGTCTTGCGCACCGAGAAGTTGCCGGTGTGCGGCTGGCCGTTGACGTTGAGCTTGATGTCGTTGCTGCCAGCCTTGATGGCGCGGGCGGCAAGCAGCATCCAGGCTTCCTCCTGCGTCGAGGTCCAGCGCGACATGTTGCGCTCCTGCGAGACGAGCTGGACCATCGAGGGGATCAGGGCGGGCGCCGGGCGGGACTCTGCCGCCAGCGCCAGCATCGCCGCACCGTCGCGCAGCGCCGAGCCGTAGTCGGAACGGTCGAGGGTCCTGCCCTCCGTGGCGCGGGCCAGCTGGAAGGCCGAGCCGAAGGCGGCTTCCGAGCGGACGTTGTCGCCATAGAGCGCGAGGCCCGCCGCCAGATGCGCGCGCGCCAGCGGCGTGCGGAACTCGCTGATCTGCGTGTCGGAATAATAGCGCAGGTCGCCGACCGAGGCCTTCTTGTTGCGGGCGAGCACATAGAGCGCATAGGCGATCTCGTTGCCCTTCTCCTCGATGTTGACGTCGTAGGAGAGCGAGTTCTGCAGGTTGCGAAGCGCCTGGTCGAAACCTTCGGCGGGCACGTCGTATTTCTGCTCGCGGGCCCGCGTCAGGAAGTCGGTGACGTAGGCGTCGAGCCAGAGGTCGCCGTAGCCAGGTCCCCACAGGCCGAACGAGCCCGACGAGGTCTGGTAGGAGAGCACGCGGACGATCGCGTCCTGGACGCGCGTTCGCACGGCCGGATCGTCGGCCATGCCGGCTTCGGCCGACAGTTCCGACAGATAGAGCAGCGGCAGGGCGCGGCTGGTGGTCTGCTCGGCGCAGCCATAGGGATAGCGGTCGAGCGTCATCAGCATGGCAGGTACGTCGAAAGCCGCCGACTGGGAGACGCCGACGCTGACGGTCGCTCCTTCCAGCAGGCTCGCCGCGAGAAGCTCGCGGTCGACGCGAAGCGACGAGCCGTTGGGGCCGAGATCGACGACCATGCGGTTCGTCACAGGTGTCGTAGCAGGCCGCACGGGCAGCGACAGCACCTGCTCGACTTCAAGGCCGTCAGTGTGGGCGAGTCTGACCGTGACGCCCGCATTGCCGACCGTTTCAGCGGAGAGCGGAACGGTCATGGTGACGCGCTTGCCGCCGGTGAGCGTCAGCTTGTCGGGGAACGCGCCGGCGGTAACGTCGCCGCCGGTCTCGATGTCGAGCGCATAGTCGCCGTCCGGGCCGTCGGTGTTGGCGATGTCGAGCCGCATGACCGCCTGGTCGCCAGGTGCGAGGAAGCGTGGCAGCGCGGCGGTGACGACCACCGGATCGCGCACGATCACGTCCTGCTCGGCATGGCCGACTGCTTCCTTGGTCCAGGCGACGGTCATGATGCGCACCGTGCCGTTGAACTGCGGGATATCGAAGTTGACAGTCGCTTTGCCGTCAGTGTCGAGACGAACCGGGCCGGAGAAGAAGGCGACCAGCTTTTCCGTGGGAGGGCTGCCCTGCGCCTGCAGGGCCGCTCCTCCGTCGCCGCCCGTGCGGATGCGGCCGGTGGCGCCGAGCGAGCCGTCGATGAGGCGGCCGTAGAGGTCACGCAGCTCAAGCCCGAGGCTACGCTGGCCGAAGTACCAGGCTTCGGGATCGGGCGCCTCGTAGCGCGTCAGGTTGAGGATGCCGACATCGACCGCGGCGACCATGACATAAGCGTCGCTGCCGGGCGCGGCTCCGGTGACGGAGACCGGGATCGAAAGCGTCGACCGCGGTGTTGATTTCTCAGGTGCCGCGGTCGCGACTGAAAGCTTGCGCTGGCCGGGATCGACCTTCAGCCACTTCACCCCAATCGCGCGGGCAGGCATGCGCGATTCCTGCGCTTCGCCCGGCCGGAAGAGCGTCGCCGTGACATAGGCGCCGGCGCCCCAGTCGGTGCCGACCGGAATGTCGATGGTTGCGCCGCCTTCGGGCACGTTGGCAGAGACGGTGGTAATGAGCTTCTCGGCGCCGATGGCGACGAGCACTTCGCCCGCGAAACGCGGCGAGATCTTCAGCTTGGCCACTTCGCCCGGCGCGTAGCTCTCCTTGTCGAGCGCAATCTCCAGGCCGTCGGGCGTCTCGGTCGAGCTTGCGGTGACGAACCAGCCGGCGTCGAACTCGTAACTGGTTGCCGGGCCACCCGGATCGGGTGTCTCGATTTCGAGGCGATAGCGGCCCCAGTCCACGGTCTGTGAGATCGAGACCTCGCTGTCGGCAGCGATGTCGATGTCGATCGTGCCGCTGGCAACGGCTTCGGTGAAGGTCACCGGCTCGTAGTTCCAGTAATTGCCGGAGCGGTACCACTGGTAGTTCCGCTCGATCTTTACGAGCTTCCACAGCGCGCCGGGGATCGCCTTGCGCTGGCCGGAGGCGTCGGAGGCGATGAGCGAGAACTTCGCCGTACCACCCTGCGGTACCTCGTCGCCGGCGAAATCCGGGCGAATACCGATCATGTCGGCGTTGGGCCTGACCGCGATGTCGAGCGAGCGCTCAACGGCACGGCCGCCCGCCTCGCGCATGCGCAGCGTAACGGCGGCGTTGATCAGCCGCGTCGTCGACGGCGCCTGGTCGACGGTGACGGGGAAGCTCGCCTTGCCGTCGTCGCCGATGAAGGGCAGGCCGGTTAGCGGCGTGCGGTTCGCCTCGCCGGCGTCCTCGTCGGCCAGGCCGAAATAATAGCCCTTGAACGTGTCCCACTGGCGCTTGGTGGTCAGCGTGACTTCGCCTTCCAGTGCGAGACCGGCTGCCGGCGCGCCATAGAGGAAGCGGCCGTCGACGGTGACGTTTGCCGTCTCGCCGGGCGCGATCTCTGATTTGTCCGAGGTCATATCGAACTCGATGCGATCAGGCACGAAATCCTCGACCAGGAAGTTCTGGCTGGCGACGGCTGCTTCCTTGGGGTCGGTGTGGATCGCGACGGTCCATGTGCCACGCATGGCGGCGCTGGACAGTCCAAGATCGACGGCATGGCCACCGGCCGAGGCGCCGTCGGAGACGATACGACGATCCTCGACGCCGTCGGGACGCGTGAAGATGAAGGTGAGCGGCAGGTTCTCGACCGCATCTGCCGAATCATTGCGGGCGAGTGCAGCCACATGCACTGTCTCGCCGGCGCGGTAGATCCCGCGCTCGGTCCAGGCATAGACGTCTAGCGCGCCTGGCGCGGCGCGCCCTTCCACGCCGCGGTCGGACAGGTCGAAGCCGGCCTTGGTCATATCGAGGAAGACGAAGTCCTGCTCGCCCTGCGAGGCCATCAGCACGGCTGGCGCCATGCCGCCTTCGCCGCGATTGAGGCCGGAGTTGAAGGTGGCGCGGCCGTCTCCGTCGGTCTTCGCCGTGCCAAGTATCTCGTTGTTCCTGGCAAGCAGGGTCAGCTCGATGTCGGCGATCGGCTTGGCGGTGCCGAGCGAACGGGCGAAGACGTTCAGTCCATCCTGGCCGGTATAGGTGGAAAGGCCGATGTCGGAGACGACGAACCACTGCGTGGCCCGCGGAACCCAGGAATCGGTGCGGTCGTCCTTGGGTTGAGCGGTGAGGACATAGACGCCAGGCTTGCGGTCGGGCAGCGCCTCGTCGACCGGGAAGCTGGTGGTGATCTCCTTGTTGAGTTCGTTGGCGATGGCGAGTTCGCCCTCCCAGACCGGCGCGCCGAGCTGGCTGGAGACGGTGTCGAGATCGTAATTGTCGAGCTGGCGCAGGAACTGGTAGCCGGAGAGAAGCTGCGCGAGCGAACGGTCGCCGACACGGAAGAGCTTCATCT
Organism: Pseudomonadota bacterium; assembly: GCA_023428515.1. Next base: position 3,892 of record JAEYXI010000308.1, read on the forward strand.
CGGCGACGTCCATGTTGACGGTCACGACCGGTATGCCGCGGCGCGCTGTGGACGGCAGCACGAAGGCGTCGCCGGTGAAGCGGGCGGTCGGGGCGCGGTCCTGGATATAGATCGACAGGACGACCGGGCCTTCCAGCACTTCGCCGATCGCCGCCGGCAGGCCAGGACGGAAGGCGATGCGGTAGTTGTGGCCGTGCTCAAGCCCTTCGACGCAGATCTGGCGTCCTTCGGCCTCGACGCTCTTCGGCGCTGCCTCGTCCACCGTGACGAAGGGCGCGTAGTCGACGCCGGCCTTGACCAGATCCTCGGAGAATTGTGCGCAGACGCGCGGCGAGGCGGTGTCGGCCTCCACCGTATGCTGGATGACGCGGAAACCCTTGCGGGCCTTCAGATCCTCGTATTCGGAGCGGACCGCAGCGGAGTTGACCAGCGCAAGGCTCGCCTCATAGGCCTGCAATGACGGGCGGAACAGGTCGCGGCGGTCGAGATTCTTGGCGATGACGGCGAGTGCGTCGGCGCGGGTCGGAGCCGTGCGCAGCAGGAGATAGGCGTTGTAGGCCGCAGACGAGGCGTCGCTCTGCAGCGAGGCTTTCTCCTGGCTGTTGATGCCCTCGACAGCAAGCAGCGCGCGGGAAAGTTTCAGCCAGAGCGCGCCGTCGTCGGGCGAGGTGGCGACAGCCGTGGTGAAGCGCTGCACGGCGGTGCGGGGATCGCCGGTGAGCAGCGCCGAATCGCCGGCTTCGGCAAGCGCTGCGAGGCCCATTTCGCCGACCGCGAGGCTGCCGTTGGTCAACCGCGTGCGCATGCGGGCGGCTTCGTCGGCCATCCAGGAGGGAAAATAGGTGAGGGCGGGTGGCGCGCCGATGTCGGGATCGCCGCTGATTGGCACGACCTTGCCGGCTACCGCGCCGTTGAAGGGTTTCGTCGTCGCGAAGTCGGACTTCAGAAAGCACCATTTCGCCTTGATATTGTAGGTGAAGGCGCGGCACTGGCTGTCGCCAAGGCAAGAGGTCTTGCACTGGTCGAGCGTGACGTTCTGCTCCGACCTCAGGTCGAAGCCGAAATAATCCGTATTGTCCGATGTGACGACCTGGCGGGCTTCAACGGCCCATGCCGCATTGACGAAAACGAAGAAAAGAAACGCTACAACCGAAAGAACACGCGTGCGCATCGCCGCATCTCCCCCAAAATGACCATCTGCTCACCCGCGGGCAGCCAGATTTGCCCGGAACGCGCCTGCGGGACAGGAGGCCGCCTGTCACGGATAGCCGGTTTGCGCATGCCGCCTAGCATGCTATGTGCCAACTCCTCGCACGAAAAGGATAATTTGCGCGACAAGAGGCTCTAGTGCCATTTCTGACACATCGATTGTGGCCCCTTTACGAGCGCTTCAAAACTTCATTCCAATTTTAGGTTTGATGGTTAGTTTGGAGGAGATGACTGTAAAGGGTGCGGTGAGTACGAGAAGGCTTTTTGCGGGACGCAGCGCGCGCATCCTGCTCTGCGCCTTGTTGTCCAGCACCGCTGCGCTGACGCACACGCCGACCGCCAGCGCCTTTGAGCTCTTCGGTTTCAAGCTTTTCGGCTCGGACGAGGAAGACGAGGATATCGTCGACCCGTTGCACTACACCGTGACGTTGAGCGTCGAAGGTGGCGACGAGAATCTCAAGGAGACGCTCGACAAGGCCTCTTCCCTTGTCCAGGAGGTGGAGCGCCCGGTTTCAGGATCGCTCGGCCTCCAGGCGAAAGCCCGCTCCGACCGCGAGCAACTGGTGGCCGCGCTCTATGCCCAGGCCCGCTACGACGGCGTCGTCAACATATCGATCCAGGGACAGCCGCTGGATGAAGTGGCGCCCGACGCGGATTTCGGCGCGGGGCCGGTCCCCGTCACCATCACCATCGACCCCGGCGCGGTCTTCACGCTGGGCGACATAAGGCTCAAAGGCGACGCCGCGGATCTGAACCCGGCCGACTTCGGCCTGCTGCCTGGCGGCAATGCAGGCTCGACCGCCATTCTCAGGGCCGAAGCCGAGATCGTGCGGCGGCTCAAGGAGGGAGGGCGGCCGCTTGCCGCGGTCACCGGCCGCGACATCGTCGCGGATCACGACACGGCGACGCTCGACGTGACGCTCGCGGTCGAGGCCGGCCCTGTCGCGGGCTACGGTCCGACGACCGTCTCCGGTACCGAAACCATGGACCCCGGCTTCACCGCCTATGTCGCCGGCCTCAAGGAAGGCCGGCAGTATTCGCCCCGGGAGATCGAGGAAGCACGCGAGCGGTTGCTGGCGCTCGGCGTCTTTTCCACCGTCATCGTCAGGGAAGGAGAAAAGCTCGACGCCAACGGCCAGATCCCCATCGCCGTCGAGGTCAGCGAGCGCAAGCTGCGCTATTACGGCGTGGGCGCGACCTTCTCCAGCACTGAGGGGCTGGGCGTTGAAGGCTATTGGGGCCATCGCAACCTGTTCGGGCGCGGTGAGACGCTGCGCATCGAAGGCTCGATCGGCCGCATCGGCGATGACGACGTCTCCGATGTCAGCAAGCTGAACTACAACGCCGCCATCTTGTTCGAGAAACCCGCAGTCATCGGGCCCGATTCGAAGTTCTTCTCCCGCTTCCGCACCGTCTATGAGCACCCGGACGCCTATGACCGGTTCTCGACCGAGATCGCGGCGGGCCTGTCCTATCAGTTCACCAGGGAGCAGAGCGCTTCGGTCGAGGCCTCGCTGGAATATGAAGACGTCACCGACTTCTTCCATCCCGACGGTCAGCGCCATCTTATCGCCAGCTTGCCCACGCAATATGTCTTCGACAATCGCGACGACAAGCTCGACCCGAAGCGCGGGTTCCGGGCGCTGGCCTTCGCGGAGCCCGCCCATGACTTCCTCACCGGAGCGACCTTCGTGAAGCTTCGCGGCGAACTCTCCGCCTACAGGGCGATCGACGACGCCCAGCGCTTCGTCGTGGCCGGTCGCGTGGCGACAGGCTCGATCTTCGGCGCATCGCTCGAGGAAATACCGGCCGACCGGCGCTTCTATGCCGGCGGCGGCGGATCGGTGCGCGGCTACGAGTATCAAGGCATCGGCCCGAAGGACCCGGAGGGCAACCCGATCGGCGGTCGCTCCTACATGGAACTGTCCACCGAATTGCGCATACAGGTCACCGAGACGATCGGCATCGTGCCTTTC
>JAEYXI010000403.1 GCA_023428515.1 Pseudomonadota bacterium
CAGGTATTCGGCGCGCTGGAAGCCTTCGGGGAGCTTCTCGCGGATCGTCTGTTCGATGACGCGCGGGCCGGCAAAGCCGATCAGCGCGCCGGGTTCGGCGATGTGCACGTCGCCCAGCATGGCGTAGGAGGCGGTGACGCCGCCAGTCGTCGGGTTGGTGAGGACGACGATATACGGGAGACCCGCTTCCTTCAGCCGGTCGACGCCGACCGTTGTGCGCGGCAACTGCATCAGCGACAGGATGCCTTCCTGCATGCGCGCACCGCCGGATGCAGCGAACAACACCATCGGGCGCTTGCGGGCGAGCGCCGTCTCGAAGGCGTGGACGATCGCCTCGCCGGCCGCCATGCCGAGCGAGCCGCCCATGAAGGCGAAATCCTGCACGGTCGCGACGATGGGCAGGCCTTCGATCGTACCCGTGGCGTTGAGGATGGCGTCCTCGAGCTGGGTCTTCGCTTTGGCCTCCTTCAGCCGGTCCGTATAGCGCTTCTCGTCGCGGAATCTCAGCGGGTCGAGGACGACCTTGGGGTTCTCCAGGAGTTCATACTCGCCATTGTCGAAGAAGAATTTCAGCCGCTCCTTTGCCGAGATCTTCATGTGGTGACCCGAAGAAGGGATCACCCACTGGTTGCTCTCCAGATCCTTGTGGAAGACCATCTCGCCGCTCTCCGGATCCTTGATCCAGAGGTTTTCGGGGATGTCGCGGCGCCCGAGCATGGAGTTGATCCGCGGACGGACGAAATTGGTGATCCAGTTCATGGCACAAATTCCCGTTTCGTGGAGAAGATGGGAAGACTATTCGGCAGGAGCAAGGCGAGCGGCGCGCACGCCTTGAGCAAGGCCGCTGACCAGGGTCGCCACCGCCTCCGCCGGATCGGCGGTCAATCCGCCCTTCGGATCAATGACGTTGGCGACGGCATTGACGATGGCGGTGCCGACCACGACGCCGTCAGCCGACTCGCCGATGGTGCGCGCCTGCTCTGATGTCTTGACGCCGAAACCGACACAGACCGGCAGATCGGTATGCGCCTTGATGCGCTTCACCGCGGTCGCCACCTTGGTAGTGTCGGCGAGCGCGGAGCCGGTTATGCCGGTCATCGACACGTAGTAGACGAAGCCGGAGGTGTTCTCCAAAACCTTGGGCAGACGTTTGTCGTCGGTGGTCGGCGTAGCAAGGCGGATGAAGTTGATGCCGGCCTTCAGAGCGGGAATGCAGAGTTCGGCATCCATCTCCGGCGGCAGGTCGACGATGATCAGCCCGTCTATGCCTGATGCCTTGGCGTCGGCGAGGAAGCGCTCGACGCCATAGATGTAGATCGGATTGTAGTAGCCCATGAGCACGATCGGCGTCTCGTCGTCGCCAGTGCGGAACTCCCTGGCCATGTCGAGTGTCTTCACCAGCGTCTGCCCACCCTTCAAGGCGCGCAGGCCGGCTGCCTGGATCGCCGGCCCGTCCGCCATCGGGTCGGAAAACGGCATGCCTAGTTCGATGATATCGCTACCAGCCCTCGGCAGAGCCTTCATGATCTTGAGCGAGGTTGCATAGTCGGGATCGCCGCCCATGAAATAGGTGACGAGCGCCGGACGGCCTTCGGTCTTCAGTCTCGCCATGCGGCGGTCGATGCGGGTGGTCATGATCAGATCTCCATGCCCATCATGCTGGCGACGGTGTGGACGTCCTTGTCGCCGCGGCCGGAGAGGTTGACGATGACGATCTGGTCCTTTGGCAACGTCGGGGCCAGCTTCATGGCGTGTGCGATGGCGTGGGCGGATTCCAGCGCCGGGATGATGCCCTCAACCTTGGTGGTCAGTTGGAAGGCTTCGAGCGCCTCGTCGTCGAGGATCGGCACATATTCGACGCGGCCGGAATCCCTGAGCCAGCTATGTTCGGGACCGACGCCCGGATAGTCGAGGCCGGCCGAGATGGAGTGGCCGTCGAGGATCTGGCCGTCGTCGTTCTGCAGCAGGTAGGTGCGGTTGCCGTGCAGCACGCCGGGCCTGCCGGCGTTCATCGAGGCGCAGTGCTCGATGCCCTCGAGCCCGCGCCCGCCGGCCTCGATGCCGATGATGCGCACGTCCGCGTCGTCGAGGAAGGGGTGGAACATGCCGATGGCGTTCGAGCCACCGCCGACCGCGGCGATGATGACGTCGGGCAGCCGGCCTTCCTGCTCGAGGATCTGGGCGCGCGCTTCCGAGCCGATCACCGACTGGAAGTCGCGCACCAGTTCCGGATAGGGGTGCGGGCCGGCGGCGGTGCCGATCAGGTAGTAGGTGTCCTCGACATTGGTGACCCAATCCCTCAAGGCTTCGTTCATGGCGTCCTTCAGCGTGCCGTGGCCGGCGCTGACCGGACGAACCTCGGCGCCCAGCAGCTTCATGCGGAAGACATTGGGCTTTTGCCTCTCGACGTCGGTGGCGCCCATGTAGACGACGCAGGGATAGCCGAAGCGCGCCGCGACGGTGGCCGAAGCGACACCGTGCTGGCCCGCACCCGTCTCGGCGATGATACGCTTCTTGCCCATGCGCTTGGCGAGCAGGATCTGTCCGAGGCAGTTGTTGATCTTGTGCGAGCCGGTGTGGTTGAGGTCCTCGCGCTTGAAGTAGACCTTCGCGCCGCCGAGATGTTTCGTCAGGCCCTCGGCGAAATAGAGTTTTGACGGCCGGCCGGCATAATGCGTCGAAAGCCCCGTCAGCTCTGCGCTGAAAGCGGGATCGTGCTTGGCGGCGTCCCACTCGCGCTGGAGGTCGAGGATCAGCGGCATCAGCGTCTCGGCGACGAAGCGGCCGCCGAAAATGCCGAACATGCCTTGTTCGTCGGGTCCGGTGCGGAAGGAATTGGGCTCGATGGGCTTGTTCATGATGGTTCCCGGTGGCGGCCTGATTGGTTCGCTGTCTGGTTCCGGCCGCCGTCGGTTTTCGCTTAGCCCTTTCGGCGGCAGGAAAGCAACAGGCCCGAAGCCTTCCTCTGGGCGCTCCTCAGGCCGCGCTTTTCTTCTCCGCGGCGCGGACGGCGCCGAAGAAGGCCTCGATCAGGGTGACGTCCTTGATGCCAGGCGCGCTCTCGACGCCCGACGAGATGTCGATGCCCGCAGGGCTGACGAGGCGTAGCGCCTCGCCGATGTTTTGCGCGTTGAGCCCGCCGGAAAGCATATAGTCGACATCAGGATCGAGCGCTGCAAGCACGCGCCAGTCGAACGGAACGCCATTGCCGCCGGGAAGCTCGGCGCCCCTGGGCGGCTTGGCGTCGAAGAGGAAAAGATCGGCGACGCCGCGATAGGGTTTTATCGCGGCGAGGTCGGTCGCATCGCGAACGGAAAACGCCTTCATGACCGGCAGGCCGTGACGTGCCTTCACCGCCGCGACGCGCTCCGGCGTCTCATGGCCGTGAAGCTGCAGCATGTCGGGGCGCATCTCGGCGACGATTGCGTCGAGCATCGCGTCGTCCGCGTCGACGGTGACGGCGACGGCCTTCGCCCGGCCGATCGCCGCCTTGCGCAGGTTTCCGGCATCCACGGGCGCGATGTTGCGCGGGCTTTTGCCGAAGAAGATGAAGCCGACATGCGACGCGCCGCCGGACAGCGCTGCTTGCAGCGCTTCCCATGTTTTCAGGCCGCATATCTTGATGTCGAGCGTCATGGCGCGGGAGTTGGCACGAAATGGAAGAAAAGTCGAGGAATCAAAGCCAAGCCTTATCGTTGCCACGCCCGCCGAAGCGTCTGGCTTTTGTCATCCTTCGATCCTTCAGCGAGTTCAGGGCTCAGGGTGAGGGTCGAAGGAAGCGGGGCACGGGGCCGAGCCTCTCAAATTATTAGTACGTGGCGCGAACCCGCACCCCGCCGGCGATTTCTGTCCACGCCCGTTCCGCTGCGCCCGATACTCTTTGCCTTCCAGCTTTTGGACCTTCGGGCGGCCTCGGGCCTATGTGCTCGTCCAGCACGCACCGCTCGTCAGTAGCGGCAGGGGAACCCTTGGACGCGGCCTCCCCGGGCAGCGGCCACGTTAGCCAACCACCGGAGGCGCCGTCTCCTCCCCACCTGACCACCGTCGCGACCGGCGTTCCCGCAGAAGGAGCGAGG
>JAEYXI010000332.1 GCA_023428515.1 Pseudomonadota bacterium
CATGGGAGCGCGTCAACTTAACTAGATTTGAAGACGCCGCCCCATGCGCCGCTTCCCGCAATGGCCAGATCGGAAACGAGGCGTGGCGATGATGACGCGCGCGCACATATCGCTCGCCGCGGGGGCGACAAAAAGCGTCGAGCCGCCTATGAAAACCAACGTTCCCATCCAACCGTTTCTTAAAGAGTTTTGCATAAGGGAGTGGCCTTGAGGGAAGACGGAGGGCAGTGCGTGCGCTTTTCCGCGGCGACGACCGCTGACAGGCTGCTGCCGGAGCGGTTGGCGCTTCGCGCACGGCCTTTGCTCGGCCGCGTCGATGCCGTGCTGTTCAGCGCCGACGAGCGCGGCGAAGCCAGCCGCATGTCGGTCATCGCCTTCGCCATCCGGATCGTCAGCGCGGCGATCGCCTTCATCAGCCAGGTTTTCCTCGCCCGCTGGATGGGCAGTTTCGAATACGGCATCTTCGTGCTGGTCTGGGTCACGATGGTGATCGCCGGCAACGTGTCCTGCCTCGGCTTCCACACCTCCGTCATCCGCTTCATCCCCGAATACCGCGAGAAAGGCATGCTCGCCGAGTTGCGGGGCATCCTGATCGTCAGCCGGCTGTTCGTGCTCTTCGCCTCCTCGGCGATCGCCGCGCTCGGCGCCCTCTCGGTCGTCTTCCTGGCGCCCTACATCGAGAGCTACTACGTCGTGCCCTTCGTGCTCGGCTTCGTCTGCCTGCCGATGATCGCGCTGTCGGACCTGCTGCAGGGCCTGTCGCGGGCGAACTCATGGGCGGTGTTCGCACTGTCGCCCACCTATCTGATCCGGCCCCTCCTGATCCTCGTCCTGATGGGGGCAGCCCTCCTCGCCGGCTACCAGGCGGACGCGCGCACCGCGCTGATCGTCGCGATCCTCGCCACCTACCTCACCACGATCTGGCAGCTCATCGGCGTCACCAGCCGGATCGACCGCAAGCTTCCGGCGGGGCCGCGTGCGGTGCATTTCCGCGAATGGTTCGTCGTGTCGCTGCCGATCTTCCTGGTCGAGAGCTTCTTCTTCCTGCTCACCAATGCAGACGTGCTGATGGTCGGCTTCTTCATGGAGCCCGACGACGTCGCGATCTATTTCGCGACGGTGAAGACGCTGGCGCTGGTGCATTTCGTCTATTTCGCCGTCAAGGCAGGCGTCGCGCAGCGCTATGCGGCCTATACGCATGGCGATCCGGACAAGCTCGCCGCCTTCGCGCAGGACACGGTCTCGTGGACGTTCTGGCCGTCGCTCGCCATGGCGATCGTCGTGCTGGTGCTGGGCGACCCGATGCTGCGGCTCTTCGGTCCCGGCTTCCATACCGGCTACCCGCTGCTCTTCCTGCTGGTCGTCGGCGTCGTCGCGCGCTCTGCGGTCGGCCCGGCCGAGAGCCTGCTCACCATGACCGGAAACCAGAATGTCTGTGCCTTCGTCTATGCGCTGACCCTGGCGCTCAACATAGCACTCAGCTTCATGCTGATCCCGGCCTTCGGTCTCTGGGGCGCGGCGATCGCCACCACTGCGTCCATGGCGTTCGAGGCGGCGGCGCTTTCCTTCACCGTCTGGCGTCGGCTCGGCATCGTCATGGCTATATTCATGCCGGCGGGGAGCCAGCGCTGATGGTTGCCATACCACTCCTGGAGGAGACGAGCGGCGGTCCCTCCGGCGCCATGATCGCGGGGCTCGCCGGCCTTGCCGGAAAGCCCGTCGATCCCGCCCACGTCGAACTCCTCGAGGGCAGGCGCCCGCTGCGCCGGCTTGCCATCTACGCAGCATCGGCCGGTTTCGACCTTGTCGACGAACTCGACTATCTCAGCGCCCGCACCATCGAGCCAAATGTCTTCTTCAACCCGCATTTCCTGGCGCCCGCGATGCCGCGCCTGGAGGACCGCGAGGTGCGCCTCGCCGTCATCCGTGACGGCGACGAATACAAGAACCGGCTGAGGCTGCTGGTGCCTTTCTCCGTCGAGCGGCCCTCAGTGCCGCTGGGCGTCTCGATCATGCGGACCTGGGCCAGCCCCTTCGGCCCGCTCGGCACGCCGCTTGTCGATCGCGACGATCCCGGCGGGGTGATCGAGGACTTCTTCGCCATGCTGTCACGCTCGCACCTGAAGCTGCCCAAAGTGCTGGTGCTGCCCGACATGCGGCTGGACGGTGCGGCTGCCGCCATGCTGCGCAGCGTCGCCGAATCGCGCGGCTTGCCGCTGGTCACGACCGGCCAGATCGAGCGTCCGTTCCTTCAAAGCCGCCTCGACGGCGACACATATCTGAAAGCGTCCCTGAGCTCGAACCGCTATCGCGAATTCCGCCGGCTGAAGCGCAAGCTCGCCGAACAGGGCGAGCTCGTCCATAGCGTCGCACGCGGACCGGAGGATATCCGGTCTGCTGTGGAGGGCTTCCTGGCACTCGAAGCTGCCGGCTGGAAAGGCCGCAAGCGCACCGCCATGGCGATGGACCGCTACCGCGCCGCCTTCGCCCGCGAAGCAGTGCACGGCCTTGCCGAAAAAGATCTGTGCCGCATCCATTCCCTGACGCTCGACGGCAGGCTGATCGCCAGCCTGATCGTCTTCGTCGAGGCCGGGGTCGCCTACACCTGGAAGACTGCCTATGACGAGGATTTTTCGACCTTCTCGCCAGGCGTCCTCCTGATGATCGAGGTCACAAAGCAGCATCTCGAAGATCCGAACATCGAGCAGACCGATTCCTGCGCCGTGCCGGATCACCCGATGGTGTCGCGCCTGTGGAGCGAGACGAAACCGATCGGCACGCTGGTCGTCGGCATGACGCCAGCCACCGACCGCATCACGCGACAAGCCGCCTCGCAACTCCATCTCTACCAGGAGACGCGCAACTTCGCCCGGCTGATGCGCAACCGCGTGCGCAAGCTGCTCAAACGCCGCTGACGGAGCCCGTGACGGCGACGGCTTCGCGCCTGGCGCGCTCGCGAAAGATGCGGCGGATCACCTTGCCCGTCGTGGTCAATGGCATCGAATCGACGAATTCGACCTCGCGCGGATATTCATGCGCCGACAGCCGTTCGCGCACCCATTGGCCGATCTCGGCGGCAAGCTCCGGGGTGCCCGCCACGCCGTCCTTCAACACCACATACGCCTTCACGATCTCGGTCCTCAGCACATCCGGCTTGCCGACGGCGGCTGCCAGCGCCACCGCCGGGTGGCCAGTCAGGCAATCCTCGATCTCGCCCGGCCCGATGCGGAAACCGGCCGAGGTGATGACGTCGTCGTCGCGGCCGAAGAATTGGACGTATCCCTCCTCGTCCTCGACGCCCTGGTCGCCAGTCGTCATCCAGTCGCCGATGAATTTTTTCACGGTGGCGTCCGGGTTCTGCCAGTATTCCAGGAACATCACTGGATCCGGGCGCGCCACCGCGATCTGGCCGACCTCGCCGGGCTTCACGCGCCGGCCCTCGCCGTCGATGATCGCCACCCGGTGGCCGGGAACGGCCTTGCCGATCGTGCCCGCGCGGCTGACGCCGATGCCCGCGCAGGAGCCCAGTACGAGGTTGCATTCGGTCTGGCCGTACATTTCGTTGGGCGTGACCCCAAGCGCAGCCTTGGCCCATTCAAAAGTCTCCCGGCCGAGCGATTCTCCGGCCGAGCAGACCGAGCGCAGCTCCAGATCGAACTGGCGCCGTATGTCGGGCACCGATCTCAGCATGCGCAGCGCTGTGGGCGGGATGAAGGCATTTTTCACCCGCATCTTTTCGACGAGGGTAAGCGCACTCTCCGGATCGAATTTCTCGAAGCGCGCTGCGACCACTGGTACGCCAAGATAAAGCGACGGCAGCAGCGCATTGAGCAGACCGCCCGCCCAGGCCCAGTCGGCCGGCGTCCACATCAGGTCGCCAGGCCGAGGCAAGAACTCGTAGGCCATCTGCACGCCCGGCAGATGGCCGAGCAGCACGCGGTGCGGCAGCAAAGCGCCCTTTGGCGGTCCGGTCGTGCCGGAGGTGAAGATCATCAGCGCCGGATCGTCCGGGGCGGTGTTTTCGGCAACGAAGTCCGCCGAACTGGTGCCAACCATCCGGTGGAAGTCGTCCGCCCCCTCCCCCGCACCGACGACCACGATCCCGTCGAGGCCGGGTAGGCGCGTGCTGATATGCGCGAGTTTCGCGGAGCCCACAGCATTGGTGACGACCAGCTTCACGCCTGCCGTCTGCAGGCGGTACTCGAGCGCCTCCACCCCGAAAAGCAGCGCCAGCGGCACGGCGATGGCGCCGAGTTTGTAGACCGCGAGATGCGCGATGACAGTCTCGAAGCTCTGCGGCAGGAGAAGCGCCACACGGTCGCCGCGGCGAATGCCCCGCGCAAGAAGGGCGTTGGCGAAGGCGTTCGACTGGCGGGCGAGTTCGGAAAAGCTTAGCCGCTCGGGCGCACCATCAGGGCGATAGTCGAAGAGCGCCGTCCTGTCCGGATCTTCGCTCGCCCAGCGATCGGCAACCGCGACGCCGATATTGAAGCGCTCGGGGATGATCCAACGGAAATCACGGTAGAGGGCTGCATAATCATCGCGCCGTTCGAGCATGGACCGTCGTCTCCGCTCCTCCGCGATTTTCATACCCTCCGGCTGGGGAACACCCCCGCGCGACAAAGCTGTTACAGAATATGGAAGCGAACGGCAATCATCGGCGACGCCAATCGCGGCGCCACAGAACTCGAAACAATTTGAACGCCCAAGGCCTGCCGCACGTCGCGACGGCAGGCGCATCCCCTAACGCCATTCAGATGCCTAGTTGCGAGCTTGGCGTAAATGGGACTTCAGATGGCGCTCCAGGCGGCGAAAGTCCGCGCCCGTGTAGACTTTGGCCCCTGTAAAAAGCGCAGAAGTCTACCCAGGGAACGGCGAGCGCAACTCTTCGTTGTCGCGGGTATTCATGAGTTTTTGCGGCCAGCGAGGAGGTATGGCCGCTCCGGCAGAAGACCGGTTGCCAAGCTTTTCCGGTCTTCTGCCGGATATCCGTTTCCAACAGCCTGAAGCACGTAGAGGTACCAGTGACAGCCAGCCCGCGAACGATCACCAGTCCCCAACAACTCGCAGTAGTCGCTCAAGTGTTGGAGGCATATTCGATTGCCTTCGCGATCGTCGACCCGGCAAAGCGTGATCATATGGCCCAAATGCTGATGATGCTGCACGAACGCGGCGCACACACCCAGGCGGAACTCGCTGTCGCGCTGGAGCGCGAGATCGCAAGCGGCTTTCTCAGATAGCAGGATTGAGCGCCTTCCTACGGCGCGGTCTTCGGAACCCGATAAGTCGAACTGCTGGCATGACCGCCGACGAACCTCGTAACGCGCACCATGGCGAGGTCGGCTTCGACCGTACCCGTTACTGTAGGATCAATTCCCGGATCGCCGTCCCGATGCACGCACCGACCGATCACGGGCCGGCTCGGCAGGCTCGCCTTGCGCAATGTATCAGGCAGTGCCGCCCGACACGCGTCGATCGTCGCATAGGTTTGCGAGAGCCGCAGCTCACGGCAGTGCTGCGCATCCGGAGAGCAAGCCAACATCAGCAAAACGGCGGAAGACAAGCGATCCATTTCCGCCAAACGCCGACCGGCAGACGAGGTTCCACGCCGCCATTGTTCCCAGCGTTTCCGTGTAGCAGTGAATGGTGCCCCTGGCCGGGATCGAACCAGCACTCCTTGCGGAACTCGATTTTGAGTCGAGCGCGTCTACCAATTCCGCCACAGGGGCCAAGCCCTTGCGGACCTGAACGGCTTGCCGACTACTTGAGACTGGCCCTGTCGTCAACTGATCGAGGAATTCCAGCACTGCGCAACCGCGGCGACCGGCGCCGAGGCGCCTCATCGCTGCGGCTTATTCGCGCAATTCGGCGTGATCCGGGCCATGCCGCCAGGCTTTGACGCCAGCCGCCATTGTGCAGCGCGCAAAATCTCCCTAAACACGCTCGTCCTCACGGGAATCCCGAATGCTTCGCAGACTCTACGACTGGACGCTGTCGCTCGCCGCGCGGAAATCCGCCGAGTACTGGCTGGCCCTCATCGCCTTCATCGAAAGCTCGATCTTCCTCGTCCCGGCCGACGTGCTCTATTTGCCAATGGCGATCGCCCGGCCGGAGCGCGCCTACCGCTATGCGATCGTCGCGACCATCGCGTCGGTGCTCGGCGGCATAGCCGGCTGGATGCTGGGGCACTATGCCTACGAGGCCTTGGCCAAGCCGGTACTCGAATTCTACGGCAAGCTCGACGACTTCGAGGCGTTGATGCCGACGGACGGTTCGGCGACCGGCTTCATCCTGCTGATGCTGGTGACCTCCGGCCTCGCTCACCTGCCGCCGATCAAGGTGGTCACCATCCTTGCCGGGGTGATCAGTTTCCCGCTGGGCTGGTTCATCCTGTCGGCGATCATCGCGCGCGGCGCCCGCTTCCTGTTCCTGGCATGGCTCTTGCGCCGCTACGGCGAGCCAATCCGCCATTTCGTCGAGGAGAGGCTTGGAATGCTGGCCGCAGCGGCGGCCGCCGTCCTTATTTTGCTCTACTTGCTCGTCAGATACCTGCATTGAGCATTGCCAGCCTGGCTGCCACCCGGATCAGATAAGATGACGTCCATAGCCGCCCCCACCAGCAGCCTGCAGCGCAGCACGGCGATCTTCCTGACATTCGCCATGGCGGCGGTAGTCGGCACGGCGCTCGGCTTCGAGCACATCGGCCACTACATCCCCTGCAAGCTCTGCCTGGAGCAGCGCATCCCCTATTACATCGGCGTGCCGGTCATGGCGCTTTCGGCAGTCTCCGCCATGCTGCGCTGGCCGCCCGCCGTGACCCGCCTTCTGCTTCTCGTCGGCGGGCTGCTGATGACCTGGGGGCTCTTCCTCGCCGTGCGCCATTCCGGCGTCGAATGGGGATGGTGGGCAGGCCCGACCGACTGCGGCGCGGTCGCCGCCCCTGCTGACACCGGCGGCAAGGGCGTGCTCGACGCGATCAACACTTTCGTGCCGCCTTCCTGCGACAAGGCGGCGCTGCGCGTGCTCGGCCTGTCCTTTGCCGGATGGAACGCGATCGCCAGCCTGATCCTGGCGGTGGTGGCGTTCCGGGGCGCTTTCAAGAAAGCCTGATGCAGAGCCCGATCAGGGCTCCAGTTCGACATCCCAGTAGAGATAGTCAATCCAGCTTTCGTGCAGATAGTTGGGCGGGAACAGCCGGCCGTTGTTGTGCAGGTCGTGCACGGTCGGCTGGTAGGGCTTCTGCAGCGGCCACATCTTAGCCTGCGCGGGCATCATGCCACCCTTCCTGAGATTGCACGGCGAGCACGCCGCGACCACGTTGTCCCAGGTGGTCGCACCGCCGCGATGGCGCGGAACGACGTGGTCGAAGGTCAAGTCCTCCGGCGTGCCGCAATACTGGCACTGGAAGCGGTCGCGCAGGAACACGTTGAAGCGGGTGAAGGCCGGATGCCGCGACGGCTTCACGTAGCTCTTCAGGCTGACGACGCTCGGCAGCCGCATCGAGAAGGTAGGCGAGGAGACCTGGTGCTCGTATTCGGCGACGATGTTCACGCGATCGAGGAACACCGCCTTGATCACGTCCTGCCAGGACCAAAGCGACAGAGGGTAATAGCTGAGCGGCCGGTAGTCGGCGTTCAGAACCAGCGCAGGCAGCCCATCTGGGGACACCGCGATCGTCACTTGCGATACCCTCCTTGGACCTCAATGCGATGCGCACGGATATTGTAAGCAGGAGGTGACAGGAATGTGAAGCGGGCCGCGTGATGCACGCGCCGGTAAAACTCCACGAATCTGGCCGTTTTAGAGCGGTTTATGAAGGCGGCGCGCCCTCCCTTCCTTTGATTTCGCGATAATAGGCCCAGAATAGCCGCGACGCCACCCCCCGATATGGGGCCCATGATTCGGCGATTCTGATGAGGGCTTTCTCGCCCGGCCTGGGGTCGATGCCGAGCGCATGA
>JAEYXI010000342.1 GCA_023428515.1 Pseudomonadota bacterium
CATCGTTTTCATCGAAACGGCGCGCAGGGCGATGGCGGCCATCTCGTCGTAGCTGATGCCGCGCTTCTTCGCGCGATCGGTGAAGACGCGCTTGATCCGGTCGCCGGAAACGACGCCGGGCGCGATGGCGTTGACGCGGATCTGGTCGGGACCCAGTTCGACCGAGAGCGCGCGGGCGAAGGAGATGACCGCCGCCTTCGAGGAGGCGTAGGGCGAGCGCAGGCCGAAAGCGTATTTCCCGGCAACCGAAGCCATGCAGACGATCGAACCGGACCGGTTCTTCTTCAGGTGCGGAATGGCCGCGCGGGCCATGAAGAACTGGCCGTTTACATTGACTTCGAAACAGCGTTTCCAGTCTTCGGTGCTAATCTCCTGAACGGGTGCGGCCGGGCCGGCGATGCCGGCATTGTTCACCAGGATGTCGAGGCCGCCCATGTCGGCCGTCGCGGCGCTGACGAAGGCATCGCAGGCGGCGGGGTCTGCCACGTCGCAGACCATGGCGTTTATGCCGGGCAATTGCGCCTTTGCTTCAGCCAGTGCGGATTCGGCGATGTCGCAGACCCAGATCTTCGCCCCCAGATCGTGCATCGCCTGCGCTATGCTCAGCCCGATGCCGCTTGCGCCGGCGGTGATGATCACCCGCTGGTTGGCCCAATAATCTGCACTTGTCATGTCAGTTCCCGATACTCCAGTTCAGGTGGCTCGAAGGCCCGTACTTCCGGCGCCTCGCCCTCAAATTTCTCCACGAAGACAATGGTTGTGTGGGCCGTCGGCCCCTGCGCCAGGCGCGAGGTGGGTTTGTCGAGTGTCAGCACATTGACATTGCCGTGGCGATCAAGCCCCTCGGCGTCGAGGTCGAGCCAGGCGCCGGTCGACATCTGCAGCACGCCCGGGGCGATGTCATCGCTGAGGACGACGCCGCCGAGACATGAGCCCCGTGCGGAACGGACGAGAATGACGTCGCCGTCGCGGATGCCGCGCTTGTCCGCTTCCAAAGGATGAAGCCTAGCAGGCTCCCGCCCGCCGATCTTTCCGTCGCGGGAGTGACGGCCGAGATCGAGTTGGCTGTGCAGCTTGCGCGATGGCTGGTTGGATACGAGGTGGAGTGCGCCTTCCGGCGCATTGCCCAGCCATTCGGCCGGTTCGAACCAGGTCGGCTGACCCGGACAATCGTCGTAGCCGAAGCCGGCCACGCGCTCCGAGCGGATTTCGATCCGGCCTGACGGCGTCGGCAGCGGGTGGGCGACGGGATCGCGGCGGAAGTCCTGCATCAGAGCCTTGGGCTCGATGCGAGGCTCGAACCGATGCTCGCCCATCTCCCAGAATGTTTCGAAGTCCGGGAGGTTGTAGCCGTGGCGCACGGCCACGGCGACGCTCTTGCCATACATGTGCCGCAGCCAGTCCATCTCGTTGCGGCCCTCGGTGAACCGCTCGCCGAGACCGAGTTCGCTGCTAATCATCGCCAGTATGTCGTAGTCGTTGAGTGCTTGGCCGATCGGCGGCAGCACCTGTTTCATCGCTACGAGATGAGGCTCTGCCTTGGCGATGCCGAGATCGTTGCGCTCGATCGGCAGGGTGCAAGGCAGGACGATGTCTGCATGACGGGCTATCGCGTTCCACAATGGTTCCTGCACGACCACGAGATCGGGCTTCTTCCAGACGCGATGGAGCCGCCTCAGGTCCTGCTGGTGATGAAACGGATTGCCGCCGGCCCACCAGATCAGGCGGATATCGGGATAGACATGGCTCTGGCCGTTGTAGTCGAAAGGCGCGCCCGGATGTTCGAGCATGTCTCCCAGGCGCGCGACGGGTATGAAGCGACGGACCGGGTTCGAGAATTGGGGGAAGGCCGGCCAGGAAAAAGGCAGCGGTGCGTTCCCCACGCGGTTGGCGCCCGCATAGCCGGTGCCGAAACCGCCGCCAGGCAGGCCGATCTGCCCGAGCATTGCCGCTAGCGTGATGAGCATCCACACCGGCTGCTCGCCATGATCCGCACGCTGCAGCGACCACGACAGCGACAGCATCGTGCGGCTCTTCGCCATGCGCCGCGCCAGGTCCCCTATGAGATCGGGCGAAAGGCCGGTGATGACGGATGCCCATTCCGGCGTTTTCGGCGTGCCGTCGCTTTCACCCAGGAGATAGGTGCGGAACGAGCCATAGCCGACCGTGTGGCTGGCCAGGAACGCACGGTTTGCAAGCCCCTCGGTATCGAGGACATAGGCAAGGCCGAGCATCAGCGCGACATCCGTATTCGGGCGCGGAGCGATCCATTCGGAGTCCAGTGCCGCGTCGACGTCGTCGCGCAAAGGGCCGATGTTGACGAAACGGGTGCCGCTCTCGCGCGCGGCGCGCAGCAGCTTGGGAACGCGGTGCTGGCTGACGCCCCCCGCGCTGACCTGTGCATTCTTCAGCGGCAGTCCGCCGAAGGCCACGAAGAGTTCGGTGTGGCCGACGATCAACTCCCAGGGCGTCTGGTTATCGGCCATTCCGTCCTGGCTGCCGATGATGTGCGGCAGGACGACCTCGGCGGCGGCGTGGCTGTGGGTGTTGACGGAGCGAACGTAACCGCCCGCCAGATTAAGAAAGCGGTGTATCTGGCTCTGCGCGTGGTGGAAGCGGCCGGCGCTGGCCCAGCCATAGGAGCCGCCGAAGATCGCTTCGTTGCCGCTTTCGGCAATGATCGCGCGCATGTGTTCGGCCAGCACGCGCGTGGCATGTTCCCATGACGTCGGCACAAAGGCGTCCTCGCCGCGCGCCGCGCCGCCGTCGCCGGCCAGATAGCCGCGCCGGATCATCGGCTGCTCGATACGCATGGGACTGCGAACGGCGTCCAGATAGTTGTCGCTGATGTGCGAATGGTTGGGGTCGCCCGCCGATGGGGACATCGCGACAAGCCGGCCATCCTCGACGACCGGATACGCAATGCCCCAATGGCTGAGCGTCGCGTTCATGCCGGATCGATCTCGGCGAGGCCGCCGTCGAGAACCGGGCTGTCCCGCTCGACGGTGCGCGCGGCGAACCGCACTTTGCCGCCCTCATGCCAGCAGGAGAGCACCATGCGCTCGCCGGGATATAGCGGTCCGCTGAACCTTGCCGCAAAGCGGGTCATGCGAGCGGGGTCCGCACCGCAGAACTGCGTCAGAATTTCGTGGCAGACGAGGCCGAATGTGTTCGCGCCATGCATGATAGGCCGGTCGAAGCCGGCGGCACGGGCAACTTCGGGCACGGCATGCAGCGGATTGAAATCCCCCAACTGCCTGAAGAGAAGCGGGCTGTCGGGCCGGCTCTTTATTTCGAGGATCTTGTCCGGCTGTGCCTCGGGATTGCGGATCATCTCGAAGCTCTCGCCGCGATTGCCGCCGAAGCCGCCTTCACCCATGACGACCATATTGGAATAGGATGTGAAGATAGCGTCGTTGCCGTCGAGGATCTCGGTCTTCAGCAAAACCATCGCGGGCCGGCCTTCGCCCTTGTCGGTCAGCCCGGCGACGGAAGGGCGAATTGTCAGGTGGCCGGAGGCAGCGAAAGGCTTGCGCATCCGCAGGTCGAGCCCGCCATGCACGACCTTGGCAAGATCGATGCCGGCCTCGGGCAGCCAAGTGTCGTCGAAACAGAGGTTCTGACCAAAACTCGGAAGGACTTTCAGCCCGTCTTCATAAACGAAGGCGAGATCGCCGTGCGCTCCAGCGCCGCAGCACAATGCGTAGAGGATGGCATCGCGCTCGCCGTAGCTGGCTTGCCGCTCCGGCATGCCGATTGCGAGGACTTTGTCGGGGTCGATCGCCACGCCGAAACCTTCCTGATCCATTCGTTGATCAAACTTTGCACCTTGTTTCGAGAATTGCAACAGGGTGCCGAATAATGAAACATGTTTCTTGGACGAGGTTCTCTAGGCAATGGCAGGTTGCCGACCGCAACCGCAGTATCGGTGTCTGACGCTGATCCTCGAACCGCTAGGCGCGGAAGCCGATCTGTTCGGAAAAACGTCGCGCGACTTCCATAACGTTCTTCATGAGCCGCGGCATGGCCTTGGGTGCAAGACGGAAGGTGGGAAGGCTGATGCCGATCGTGCCGTATGCGACGCCGTCCGTTCCGATCACAGGCGCGGCCACGCCCGAGACGCCTTCGCGATATTCATCAATGCCGACGGTGGCGCCGCTCCGGCGTGCTTCATCGATATCGGCGCGCAATGCTTCGATGTCGGTGATGGTCTTGTCGGTGAAGCGGATCAGTTCGAGGTCCGCCAGCTTGGGATCGGGCTCGGCCATCAGGAACGCCTTGCCGAAGGAAGAGGCATGAACAGGCGAGCGGCTGCCTAGCGGCGCGATCGCCTGGAGGTGCTGCGCGCAATCGATCTTTTCCACAATGATGACGTCCGGCCCGTCACGGCGCGTCAGGAGGGCGGTCTCGCCGGTCGCGTCGACAAGCTCCTGAAGGTAGGGTCTGGCAGCCGCGCGGAGATCCTGGCGGTGGAACGCGCGGACACCGATCTCCCACATCCGTGTGGTCATCATATAGCGCCCATTGGGCTCGTCCTGCGTGACGTAACCCAATTGCGACATGACTTCCAGCATGCGGAAAGTCGTGCTTTTGTTCATTGCGGCGGCCCGCGACAGCTCTGCCATGCGCACAGGTGCGTCGTAGCTCGACAGCAGCTCAAGTAGTGTGAGCGCCTTTTCGACGGTGCCGCTCATGACTATTCCTCCGCCTCATCGATCGACTCAATTATCGACCACAATTTGCTCAACTAAGCGAAAATCCTCCTACCTCGACCGGGCTTTGTAGGACAAGCGTTTCACGAATGCTTGGGCTCCACTGCCTCGACCGCGCCGCCGGAGTTTTTCCAGTTCGTGAAGCCGCCTTCGATATGCGCAACCGGGCCGAGACCCATCTCCTGGGCGGTCTGTGTCGCCAGCGCCGAGCGCCAGGCCGACGCGCAATAGAAGACGAAGGTCTTGTCTTCCTGGAAGACTGGTTTCGCGTAGGGACTTTGGGGATCGATCCAGAATTCCAGCATGCCCCGCGGACAGGAAAAAGCGCCGGGGATCTTGCCCTCACGCTGCAGCTCACGCGGATCGCGCAGATCGACAAACACGACATCGTCCTTGCCATGCATCGCGAGCGCTTCGCCCATGCTGAGTGTTTTGATCTTGGCATTGGCTTGCGCGATCATGTCCTTGACCGGTCTGGTGATGTTCGACGGCATGGTGCCAGGTCCTCGCTCAATCAACATTGTGCCGATCATTTTTATCGGCTGCCGTGGCACTATACGCACATTGACAAGTTGTGCAAATTGATAAAACGTGGTGTCAAATATTGAAACGTTCGGGCACCGTGGGGATGGTGACCCAAACACGGAGTGCCAGAAGCGTGTCTCTTTCCTATACCGATGACCAGCGGATGATTGCGGATGGCGTACGCGCCTTCGTCGAGCAGGAGCTCATGCCGCATGAAACCCTCGTGGAGGAAAACGATCAGGTTCCTCCCGACCTTTTTGCCGAACTTAAATCCAAGGCCATAAAGGCCGGATATTACGCGCTCAACATGCCCGAGGAACTCGGGGGCGGCGGGCTGGGGCAGTCGCTGCGTTCGGTGGCCGAGATCGAATTCGGCCGGACCACGAGAGCCCTCTCCATCATCTGCAATCGGCCTGCCCCGATCCTCAAAAGCTGCGTTGGCGACCAGATCGAAACCTATCTGAAGCCGGTCATCTCAGGGGAGCGCTGGGAGTGCTTCGGACTGACCGAGCCAGGCGCGGGTTCGGATGCGCGCCAGATATCGACCAAGGCGGTTCGCGACGGCGACGACTATGTGATCAACGGCGAGAAGATATTCATCACCATGGCGATGGTGGCCGACTTCATCATCCTGTTCGCGGTCACCGGCGTGGACGAAACGCCCAAGGGACCGCAGAAGCGGATCACTTGCTTCCTGGTCGACAAGAACCTCCCCGGTGTTTCGGTGCGGCCGCTCGCGCTGGTCGGCAATCGAGGGTTCAAGTCCTGTTCGATCGCCCTTGAGGATGTTCGGGTTCCTGCGCGCAACATTCTCGGCGAAGAGGGTGGCGGCTTCGCCATCGCCAAAAGCTGGATCTTCTCGGGCCGTATCATGCTTGCCGCGAACATGGTCGGTCTTGCGGAGCGCGCGATGGGGATCGCCGCGACTTATGCCAACACCAGGCGCGCCTTCGGCAAGACCATAGGCGAGTTCCAGGGAACTTCGTTCAAGCTGGCCGACATGGCGATGGAGATACAGGCGACACGGCTTCTCGTGCTGGATGGCGCCGCCAAGCTCGAGGCCGGCACGATCACGCAGCGCGAGGCCTCGATCGTGAACCTGTTCGGGTCCGAGATGGCAGGCCGGGTGACGGACAATGCCCTCCAGATGCTCGGCGGAATGGGCGTCTCGAAGGAATGGCCGATCGAGCGCATGTGGCGCGATGTCCGCGTCGAGCGCATCTGGGAGGGAACTTCGGAGATCCATCGCGACCTTATTTCGCGCGACATTTTGCGGGAGTTTCGCGTATGAGCCGCGTCAGGACCGAGGTGAAGGGATATATCCTCGAGATCACGCTCGATCACGCTCCCGCCAATGCGATAGACCAGAAGGCGAGCCGGGATCTCGACGCCGCGCTGACACGGCTAAACGAGGACCCGTCGCTGCGGGTGGGTATCGTCACCGGCGCCGGCGAACGGATGTTTTCCGCCGGGTGGGACCTGAAAGCGGTCGCCGCTGGGGACGATGGCGACGATTTCGGGCCGCACGGTTTCATGTCGCTGAACCGCCACGACCTCATCAAGCCGGTGATCTGCGCGGTTAACGGGCTGGCGGTTGGCGGTGGTTTTGAGTTCGCTCTCTTCGCCACCCTGGTCATTGCGGTGCCAGAAGCCGAATTCGGACTGCCGGAGCTGCAGCGCGGCTTCATCCCGGAAGCGGGTGGCCTCTGGCGCGCCCATCGCCGCCTGCCGGTCAACGTTGCTTCCGAACTCCTGCTGACTGGCCGCCGGCTGACTGCGGAGGAGGGGCTTCGCCACGGTTTCATCAACCGGATCGTTGCACGTGAAGAGCTGATGCAGACCGCACACGACATGGCCGCCCAGATCGTTGCTGGTGCGCCGCTGGCCGTAGCGGCGCTCCTGGAGGTGACGCGCGAAGTCGAGAGCCTCTCCGATCGCGCGGCCTTCGAGCGGCTTTATGCCGGCCTGCCGTGGCGTGATCGGCTGCGCACCTCCGAGGACTACCGGGAGGGCCCACGGGCCTTTGCGGAAAAACGCGCTCCCCGCTGGACAGGAAAGTAAGATGGATTTTGAGATTTCGGACGAACAGCGGCTGATGCGGGATAATCTCCGGGCGTTTTTGACCCGCGAATGCCCGATCGAGTATGTTCGCGAGTGCGACGAGCAGGAGCGCTTCCCGATCGAGCTCTACGAGAAGCTCGCCGCGGAGGGATGGCTGGGCCTGCCGATCCCGGAAGAATATGGCGGCATGGGCGGAAGCTGCACCGATCTGGCCGTGTTCCTCCAGGAACTGGCCTATCATTTCGAGGCGGCGGCGAACCTCTACTATACGACGATCGTGATCGCGACAGACGCGCTGGTCCATTTTGCCAGCGAGGAGCAGAAGCACGAGTTGCTGCCGAAGCTCGCACGCGGAGAAATCCGCTTCGCGCTATCGCTGTCGGAACCGAATTCCGGCTCGGACGCCGCCTCGCTGCGCACCCGCGCAGTGCTCGAGGGCGACGAATGGGTCATCAATGGCCAGAAGATGTTCTGCTCGGCGGCACAGATCGCTGACTACGTCCTGCTGATGGCCCGTTCGGACGTAGAGGCGCCCAAGCACAAGGGCATCACCATGTTCTTGTTGCCGGCGAAGACGAAGGGCGTAGAGATCAGGCGACTCAAGAAGCTCGGTCTCAAACCCATGGACCTGAACGAGATATTCCTTACCGATGTGCGGCTGCCGAAGGACGCGATCATCGGCGACGTCAACAAGGGCTGGACCAACGTCCTCAAGACGCTCGACTATGAGCGCTGCTGCCTGTCGGCGGTCAATGTCGGCGCGGCGCAGAAGGTGCTGGACTATATCCTCAACTACACCGGCGAGCGCGAGCAGTTCGGGCAGAAGATCAACAGCTTCCAACTGACGCGCGCCAAGCTTGCCGACATCGACATGGAGATCGAAGCCGCGCGGCTGCTGCTCTACCGTTCGGCCAACCTGGTCGACCGCGGAATCCCGAACAACAAGGAAAGCGCCACCGCGAACCTCTATTCGTCCGAGACCTATGTCCGTGCGGCGCTCAATGGAATGCGGATGATGGGCGGCTGGGGCTACCTGATGGAATATGACATGCAGCGCCATTTCCGCGATTCGAAGCTGGCGGAAATCGGCGGAGGCACCTCGGAGATTCTGCGCATCATCATCTCGCGTGAACTGACGAAATGAGCGGCGCGCCCGATTCTCGGCCCAAGCTGCGGATCAGCACCCGCGCCGTC
>JAEYXI010000410.1 GCA_023428515.1 Pseudomonadota bacterium
CCATTTGCGGGTGCGGAATATGTTGTCCAGCGGGCCGTAGAGGAAAGCGCCGCCAACCATGGCCAGCGCCATGAACATCGTCACTTCGCCGATGATGAGCGAATCCGCGCCGTAGACATCCGCCAGATAAGGCCCCGACCACAGGCCGCGAATGCCGGTCGCCGGCGCATAGTTCAGCGCGGTCAACGGCATGATTGGCCACAGCCAGCGTATCCTGAACAGCTCAGCGTATCCGGACAACCCCACCGCACCCGCCGTCCCCTCCGGCTTGGCCGGATCGCGCACGAAGACGAAGATGGCCGCGGCCGTCGCCACGGTAAAAAAGCCAAGCGCCACCAGCGCCGGCCGCCAGCCGAATATCTCGGCGGCAGCCGCGAGCGGCGCCGCTCCGATCACGTTCCCCGCAGTGCCGAACGCGATCGTCCACGACGCGAGCACCGCAAGGCGTGCCGGCGAATAATTGCGAGCGTAGATGAAGATGGCAGACATCAGGATCGGTGCGCAGCCAAGCCCGATCAGTCCCATCCCCGCGATCACCATCCACGGCGCGGTGGCGGCGGCGAACAGCAGGGCGCCGCAGCCGGCAAAGACGGCGAGCATGGCCGACGCCGTTCGCCTGGGACCGAAACGGTCGAGCCATATGCCGACGGCGAACTGCGCCAGCGCGAAAGTCGCGAACCATGCGCCGGACGCCACCGACAGGTCAACCTTGGTCATACCGAGTTCGGTGGTGAGCACGGGCGTCAGCACCGCCATGAAGGAGCGGTAGAACTGCGACAGCACATATCCGATCGCGAGCGCCGCGATGCCGGCCATGAAGCTCCTCCCGAGAGCAATTCCAGGAAAAGCGGGAATCAGTTTTCCGTTCGGAATTGCGTCACCGATCTGGCGCGACGCTCGCAACAAAAAAGCGGCCGAGGCATCGCCTCGACCGCCCTATCTCACTGATCTCGCACAGGCAATTAGACCAAAGCCAGTGCCGTTAGCCCAGTTGCGCGGCTGCGTCCTCGTCAGGCAGCCCGCGCCGGCTTGCGTCCGCCACCGAAGCCGCGGCGCTTGCCGCGGAACGGCTTGTTGCCGCCCGGCTTGCCAGGTCTGCTGCCTTCTGGCCTGTTGCCTTCGGGCTTGCCGGCATGCTGCTTGTGGCCAAAACCGTGGCGCGGCTTCTGCCCGTCGCGTTGCGGCTCGCCGCCGGCGCGGTGCTCGGCGTTCTGGCCGCCCTGCCGCTTCGGCCCCTGACCGCGATGATGCGGCTTGCGCGGGCGCCTCTGCTCGCCGTTCAGTTCGCCGCGATCGTTCGCGGGCGCATGGCGCTCTCCGGCCGGCCGCTGCGGGTCGGGCTGGCCGAGATGGTCTGCGGCAACGTGCAGTTTCATACGGATGATCCGCTCGACCTGGCGCAACTTGCTGTTCTCGGACGGATCGACGAGCGTAATGGCGATGCCGTCCGCTCCATTGCGTCCCGTTCGGCCGATGCGGTGCACATAGCTTTCCGCCTCGTCGGGCAGGTCGAAGTTCACGACATGGCTGATGCCCGGCACGTCGATGCCGCGCGCAGCGATGTCGGTCGCCACCAGGATGCGCACGGAACCATCGCGGAATCCGTTCAAAGCCTTCTGGCGGGCATTCTGGCTCTTGTTGCCGTGGATCACGGCGGCTTCAAAACCGTCGCGCTCGAGGTCGCGCACAACGCGGTCGGCGCCATGCTTGGTGCGTGCGAACACGATGACCGACTTCATCGCCTCGTCGGCCAGCATGTCGGACAGCACCTTGCGCTTCTGCTTGAGGCGCGCAAGCACGATGCTTTGCTTGATCTCGGAAGCGGTCGTGCCCTGCGGCGAGACTTCGACATGCACGGGATCCTTCATGATGCCGCGCGCCAGCTCCTCGATCTCTTTCGGCATGGTTGCCGAGAAGAGCGCCGTCTGCTTGTCACGATGCACCGCCTTGGCGATGCGCCTGACGTCGTTGATGAAGCCCATGTCGAGCATGCGGTCGGCTTCGTCGAGAACCAGCCAGCGCGTCTCCGACAGGTTCAGGTCCCGCTCCCGCACGAGATCGGTCAGCCGGCCTGGAGTCGCGACAAGCACGTCGACGCCGGGCGCGATCTTCCTCACCTGGCTGGAGCGCGACACGCCGCCGAGCACCAACCCGGTTGAGAGGTGCAGACCTTTGGCAAGTAGCTTGATCGTGTCCTCGATCTGCACCGCGAGTTCGCGCGTCGGCGCGAGAATCAGCGCACGTGCCGTCTTGGGCATGCGCTTAGTGCCGAGCGCAACGATCTTCGTCAGGATCGGCAGGCTGAACGCCGCGGTCTTGCCCGAGCCGGTCTGGGCTACGCCCAGGATGTCACGCCCCGCCAGGAACGGCGGAATTGCCTGCTCCTGAATCGGCTTGGGCTCATCAAAGCCGGCAGCGGCGGTCGCCTTCAACAGTTGGCCGGTGATGCCGAGTTTCGCGAAACCAGTCGGTTCCGCAGTGATTTCATTCGTCAATTTGTTCTTCTTTCACGCGGGGCATTGCCCGCAAACGGCCCGTGCCGCAGGGCGCAACCTGCGTCGGGCAACATATAATCATGGACGACAAGGCGGCGGACTCTGAGATGGTCCGCGCGGCTGCGCTGTCGCGCCCGCGGAACGCCCGCGGGACTTTTCCGCCGCTTGTCCGAACCGGATCTGCGAGGAAACAGACGCAACCAGTCCCACTCGATTGGGAAAGCCGGATTGCCCGGCCCACGCGCCTATGCCGCCGCATATGGTCTAGTTCGCCTGAAATAGCAAGCCCGATGCTGCAATGCAGCAATGTGTCTGACGCCGCCTCCCTTGCACGACCGCCCCGCCGTGCTACGAGGGTCCCGAGAGGGAGACCGACATGAAAGATGTGCTGAAGGAACTGGAACGCCGCCGCGAGATCGCGCGCATGGGCGGCGGCAAGGCCCGCATCGAGGCCCAGCACAACAGGGGAAAACTCACCGCGCGCGAACGAATCGACATCTTCCTCGACGAAGGCTCCTTCGAGGAGTTCGACATGTTCGTCGAGCACCGCTCGACCGACTTTGGCATGGAGAATCAGAAGATCGCCGGGGATGGCGTCGTCACCGGCTGGGGCACGGTCAACGGCCGCACCGTCTTCCTCTTCGCCAAGGATTTCACCGTCTTCGGCGGCTCGCTCTCCGAGGCGCATGCGGAAAAAATCCAGAAGATCCAGGACATGGCGCTCAGGAATCGCGCGCCGATCATCGGCATCTACGACGCCGGCGGTGCGCGCATCCAGGAGGGCGTGGCAGCGCTCGGCGGCTACGCCGAAGTGTTCCAGCGCAACGTGCTGGCCTCGGGGGTCATCCCGCAGATCTCCGTCATCATGGGTCCCTGCGCCGGCGGCGACGTCTATTCGCCCGCCATGACCGATTTCATCTTCATGGTGCGCGACACCTCCTACATGTTCGTCACCGGCCCGGACGTGGTGAAGACCGTCACCAACGAGACGGTGACGGCCGAGCAGCTCGGCGGCGCGTCCGTTCACACGACAAAATCCTCGATCGCCGATGGCGCCTACGACAATGACGTCGAGGCGCTCTTGCAGATGCGCCGTCTGGTCGATTTCCTGCCCGCGTCCAACACCGCCGAAATCCCCGAGATCGCCTGCGCCCAGCCCATCTCCGACGCCGATCTCTCGCTCGACCGGCTCGTCCCCGACAACGCCAACAAGCCCTACGACATCCGAGAACTCATCCTGAAGACCTCGGACGAGGGCGATTTCTTCGAGATCCAGCAGAGCTTTGCGAAGAACATCGTCACCGGCTTCGGCCGCGTCGAAGGCCGCACGGTCGGCTTCGTCGCCAACCAGCCGATGGTGCTCGCCGGCGTGCTCGACTCCGACGCCTCGCGCAAGGCCGCGCGCTTCGTCCGCTTCTGCGACTGCTTCAACATCCCGCTCGTCACCTTCGTCGACGTGCCCGGCTTCCTGCCCGGCACCGCGCAGGAATATGGCGGGCTGATCAAGCATGGCGCAAAATTGCTCTTCGCCTATGCCGAAGCGACCGTGCCGAAGGTCACAGTCATCACCCGGAAAGCCTTCGGCGGCGCCTATGACGTCATGGCCTCGAAACATCTGCGCGGCGACGTGAACTACGCCTGGCCCACCGCGCAGATCGCCGTCATGGGCGCCAAGGGCGCGGTCGAGATCATCTACCGCAAGGACATCGGCGACGCCGAAAAGATCGCCGCCCACACCAAGGCCTATGAGGACCGTTTCCTCTCCCCCTTCGTGGCGGCCGAGCGCGGTTATGTCGACGAGGTGATCATGCCCCACTCGACCCGCCGCCGCGTCGCCCGAGCGCTCAGGATGCTGCGTAACAAGGATCTGCAAAATCCCTGGAAGAAGCACGACAACATCCCACTGTAGATTGCGCACAGATGCCCGCCGCTTGGGCCGCGTTCTTACTCAATTCCAATAGCCGGCAGACTATTCTCCCAGCGATTCAGAAAATATAGCAACGCGACAGCTACCACAGGGATCTGCATTTACGGTGACATCGGGAAGGTGTAGTATTCCCGAGATCAATTCATAATTGAATTTCCCGCATCCTATGTCGACGGAGGGTATCGGCATGTTACTGAGGTGTGGCTGCTGCATAATTCCCAAGGACGTCCTCGAACGCTTGTCGCAGGATCCGACCCTGCCGGCGAAGACCCGTGCCTCGCTTGAATCGACGGCAGCGCAGGAATCCATCTGGCGACGGCTGCGCGTGGCGCAGGGCGCGGCAATACAGGCGCGCCTCTTTACGCTGGAATCGACCGCGACGCTCGCCAGGGTCCCGAGCGTGACGGTCAATGACTGCCAGAACACGACGTCGCTTCCCGGCAAGCCGGTCGCAAATCCCGGCAAGTCCAAAGACCAGACGGCCAAGCGCGCTTTCGACAGGACCACCGATGTCGTGGAGTTCTATAAGACCTGCTTCGGCCGCAACTCGATCGACGACCTCGGCATGACGCTGATGTCGTCGATCCACTACGACGTCAACTACAACAACGCCTTCTGGAACGGCGTCCACATGACCTATGGCGACGGCGACGGTCAACTCTTCCTCGACTTCACCCGCTCCAACGACGTCATCGCCCACGAGCTGGCGCATGGCGTTACCGAATACACCTCCGGCTTCGTCTACACCAACGAGGCAGGCGGGCTGAACGAGAGCATGTCCGACGTCTTCGGCTCGATGTTCCGCCAATGGCAGAAGAACCAGACCTTCTCCAGGGCCGACTGGCTGATCGGTGCCGACATCGTCGGCCCGGCGGCCAAGGCGCGCGGCTACAAATGCCTGCGCGACCTCGCCGACCCCGGCGCAAAACACTGCATCTCGCCGCAGCCCTTCCGCTACAAGGACTACATTCCGGGCGGCGATCCGCACGACAATAGCGGCATTCCCAACCACGCCTTCTATCTCGCTGCGAAAGCGCTCGGCGGGCGCTCCTGGGAGAAGGCCGGCAAGATCTGGTACGCCGCGCTGACCAGCAGGAAGGCCACCAAGAACATGAAGTTCAAGGCCTTCGCCAAGCTCACGCGCGCGGCGGCGAAAACCTTGTTTCCGTCCGAGCCCGCCGTATATTCGGCGATCGACAAGGGATGGACAGGCGTCGGCGTCTCTTAGCTGATACACGGGCCATCGCTCGCCAGGACTTGCGGAGCGCGAAATGGAACGCTTCATCATTGAACGGCGCGGCGGCATTGCCGGTCTGAAGGGACGCGGCGAGATCGCCGCCGACGAACTCGACGAGAGTGACCGCGAAACGCTGAAGGACCTTTTCAAGGGCGGCAGGAAATTGCCCAGGGACGAGGGAGCGGACCGCTATGTTTACACGGTCACGCGCGTAAGCGTGTCCGGCAGCAAGACCGTCGAGATACCGGAAACGCTGATCCCCCGCGCCTTGGCGCGCTGCGTCAAGGATCAGCTCCGCTAACCCACCAGCGCATTCGCGTTGATTGCCGCCGCGAAGGCACCCGCGATCTTGGTCGCGCCGGTTGCCTTCGGGTGTATCTCGTCCGTGTGCCAGTCGCTCGCCGTCATCCTCGGCCGCATGTCGATATAGACGATGCCGGCGCGGCTGGCGGCGAAATTCTTCAGCGCCGTGTTGAACTGGCCGACCATGTTGGCGACGATCGCCTTCGACAACGGCCCGACAACAGTCGGATCGAAACCCAGCGCCTCCAGCCGCTTGCCGAGATAGGGCCCGTTCTTCTTGGGAATGGCGTTGGCGTAGCCGTGTATGTAGAGCACGGTCTTCGTGCCGGTCGTCTTCCTGACGTCGTTGGCCAGCGTCTCGTAGCCTGAGATGATGCCCTTCACCTTGGTCGCGAAGGACGGCTTCACATAGCCAGACGCGTTGGCCGGATCGGTGTCGCCGGGCTTGCGGGTCTTCACATAGGTGCCGATCGATCCCAGCACGTCGTTGCCGCCGCCCGAGAACAGGAAGTGCCGGAAGGTGCCGGCCTTCAGCTTCTGCACATATTGCTTCTGCGCCAGCATGTTCTCGACCGTGTCGCCCCATTTGGCGACGCTGACGACATTGTGCGTCCGGTTGAGGATATCGAGCGCGTCCTTGGGATAGAGCAGGTCCGGCAGGTTGAACCAGGAGTCTCCCTCGGCGAGCACTTTTACTGCAGCTGTCGCGCTCTCGAGCTTCGGCTCCTCCGGCCGCTTCTCCATCGCCCGCTGGTAGAGATCGGCCGTCTCTTCCGGCGAGAGTTCCTTGCCGCCGGTGTCGACGCGGGCATAATTGAGCTTGATCGCGGGGGCGAAGGCTTCGGTATTGTCCTCGTCGACCTCGAAATAGCCGCGCAGTTCCCTGTCGGTCAGGTCGCCCTTCCTGATGCGCTTTTTCAGTTCTTCGAGCGTGATGCGTTTTACGGATGCTGTTGCCATCTCCCGCCTCCTCGATCAGGTCGAAATGCAACGTCGCGAGCGCCAATACTTTGTCACATCCCTAAATGCGAGGAAACGATGTTTCCCGCGTTGAGGCCCGTTTGAAGGTGTGCCGTGTCCGTCTGTCAGGTCACGTGATATACATCCGATCTGCTGCCCTCTGGTGGAGGATTTCGACCGGCACCATCAAGCGCCGGTCGGCGCGACAGCGCGCTATTGCATGCCTGCTTTTGAATGTCCCTTCGCAATGAAAGAGAGGAACACGATGACCTTCGCTAGTTTCGGCCTCGCCTTCGCGACGATTGCGGGCGCCACGCTGACACAGGCCTTTGCGCAGGACGTGTCGTTCAAGAATTTTCCCTATCTGATCTATTGCGAGTCACAAGGCGTGGATCACGCCTTCTATTTCGCGAGGCTGCGAGCAGACGGCGTCGCGATTTACCTCACGCCGGACAGACAAGCAGGAATGATCACTGTAGACGGGGTCGGGCGCAGGGTCGGTGGTGAACAGACCGGGTCTTGTGCCGACAAGACGATCGACGATCTGCGATCGTCCGGGCAGGCTTACGATCTGCCGAAGTAGCCTCTGACGAGAGCGCGCTTCCCCTCAATGGAAAGTGGCCTCAAGCCGCGTGGTCGAGGATGTCGTTGTACTCGTCGAGGTCGATGTAGAAGATCCGCGTGATCTCGCGGATCAGGTCTTCGTGATCGTATCCCTCGGAGCGCAATATGTTGATGGCAGCGATGATGTCCAATCGCTCGGTCAGCCGCCGCTTGGAATTGTCCTCCACGTAATGGTGCTCCATGAACTGTCTCCGTACGTTGGACGAACGCATTGAAGAACGACAGATTGCGGGAACACTTTGCGGCGCGTTGCTTGCGCGGAACTGGACTGCCCGGCAATGCGCCCTCCCGCTTCACTCGGGACTTCACAGGGACGCGGCAACACGCACTCGACTCACAGGTCGATTTAAAGAATATCACGGATATCTAAAATTGTATTAATGGCGCGGCTTGCCGCCGTTCCAGTCGGCAAGAAGCGTTTCGAGGGCCAGTTCCGTCATCGGCCCGAAGACAGCCTGGCGCTCCGACCGGCGGATCTCCTCGCCGGTCACCAGGCTGTCGACCACCGTGCAGATCGACAGCGCCCTCGCCCCGAAGCGCTGGGACATGCCGTAGATCGAGGCGGTCTCCATGTCGCATGCGAGCGCTCCGCGTGCCCTCGCCGCAGCGAAGCGGCCAAGCGGATCTGCGTGATAGAAGACGTCACTCGACACCATCGGACAGGCGTTGTGCCCGACCCTGTCCTTGCCCGCGAGCCTCACCGTGGTCTCGTAAAGCGCCATGTCCGGCCGCCGCCAGGCGTCGGCGTTCTCGATCTCGAAATCCATTGCCGCCGACCGCGCGATCACCAGCGAACGCGGCGGCGCCTTCTCGTCGAGGCTGCCGCAACTTCCCGTACGCACGATCGTCCTGGCACCGAAGACGGTGAGGAGTTCATGGACATAGATGGAGAGCGACGGCCGCCCGATGCCGGTGGTCTGTATGCTGACCGGCATGCCGCGATAGCTTCCGGTGAAGCCCAGCGCGCCCCTTATCGCATTCACCTGGCGCGGCTTGTCGAGGAAGGTCTTGGCCATCCACAGCGCGCGGTCGGGATCGCCGGGCAGCAGCACCCGCTCGGCGTAATCGTCCTTGCCGGCATGGACGTGCGGCGTCATCCGCCTTCCCCGCGCCCGACTCCCTAGCTTCTGTTAGCCTGCCACCGGGTTCGAAATTATGACGCGGCGCAGGTGCCTGTCAGTCCCCCTCCAGCACTTCCTTCACCACCGTCGCCAGCTGCTTCAGTGAGAACGGCTTCGGCAGGAAGCCGAACTTGGCGTCGGCCGGCAGGTTCTTGGCAAAGGCGTCCTCGGCGTAACCCGAGACGAAGACGAACTTGATGTCGGGCTGCAGCTTGCGCAGTTCGCCGAGCAGCGTCGGGCCGTCCATCTCCGGCATCACCACGTCGGAAACGACGATATCCACCTTGCCGCCGAGTTCGTTGTAGACCTCTAGAGCCTCGACGCCCGACGACGCCTCATGCACGGTATAGCCGCGCGAGGTCAGAGCCCTCACCCCGCCCATGCGCACGGCATCCTCGTCCTCGACCAGCAGCACCGTCGCCGACCCCGACAGGTCCCTTGCCATGTCGGCTACCTTAGCCGGCGCGGCGGGCGCCGTCTCGCCGGTCAGCGAAGCCTCCTGCTGTTCCGACCCGGCCTGCGCCGCCGACCCTGGCACGTGGCGCGGCAGGTAGATGCGGAACACCGTGCCCTTACCCACCTCGGAATCGCAGTAGATGAAGCCGCCGGTCTGCTTGATGATGCCGTAGACCATCGACAGGCCGAGGCCGGTGCCCTTGCCGACTTCCTTGGTGGTGAAGAACGGCTCGAAGATCTTCTTCACCACGTCGGGCGGAATGCCCGTGCCGCTATCCTCGACCTCGACCAGTACGTAGTCTCCAGGCACGATCTCGCGATAGCCGTAAGCCTTCGTCTCCTCGTCGGTGACGTTCTTCGTCCGCACCGTCAGTTCGCCGCCTTCCGGCATGGCGTCGCGCGCATTGACGGCGAGGTTGACCACCACCTGTTCGAACTGCCCGATATCGACTCTCACCGGCCAGAGGTCGCGGCCGTGGTCGACCTTGAGCTTGATCTGGTTGCCGACCAGCCGCGCGAGCAGCATGCGCAAATCGGCCAGCACGTCTGTCAGGTTCAGCACCTCCGGACGCAGCGTCTGCTTGCGCGAGAAGGCGAGCAACTGCCTGACCAGCGACGCCGCGCGGTTTGCGTTCTGCTTGATGTTCATGATGTCGGGGAAGGACGGGTCCGACGGCCGGTGGTTGGTCAAGAGCAGGTCGGACGCCATGATGATGGCGGTCAGCACGTTGTTGAAGTCGTGCGCGATGCCGCCGGCGAGTTGGCCGACCGCCTGCATCTTCTGGCTCTGGGCCATCTGCCCTTCGAGCGCCTTCTGCTCCGTCGTATCGACGGCATAGACGATCGCCGCCTCCTCGGCTTCCTCGCCGCCCGCGCCCTCCGCCACCGCGTTGACGTAGAAGCGGATGTGCCGTTCCTCATTGTTCGGCAGCACCGTGTCGATCGGCGCGATATCCGCCTGCTTCAGCCGCGCCTTCTCCAGCGCTGCGGC
Organism: Pseudomonadota bacterium; assembly: GCA_023428515.1. The sequence continues at coordinate 10,115 of JAEYXI010000410.1, forward strand.
AAAGGCGGGGCGGTCGCGATCGTGGATCACCGTGTCGAGCCGTATCTTGCGGTCGACCGCATCACGGTCGACGACCGAGGAGAACAGCGACAGGAACGGCGCGTTGGTGCGCACGATACGGCCCTGCAGATCGACCCCAGCGATCGCCATCGGCGTCGAGTTGAAGAAGCGCGTGAAGCGGATTTCGGAAGCCCGGAGCTCGGCCGAGGAATCCTCGCCCTGCATGCGGTTGAGCACGATGGTGCGGCTCGGCCCAGCCGCCCCGTCGCGGTTGGCCGAGACGCGGTGCATGAAGCGCACGGGCAGCGCCTCGCCGGTGGTCGTCGCGAGGTCGAGATCGATGACCGCGTTGCGCGTGGTGCCGGGATCGGCCTTGACTGAGCGGATGAGCGCCATGCCATCGCCGGCGACGATCTCGGGCAGCGTCGTGGAGCCAGGCGTGAAATTCGCGAGGTCGATACCCAGCCAGCCGGCCAGCGTCGCGTTGACGTAGGTGACCCGGCCTTCCTGGTCGGCCGAGAAGAAGCCGGCCGGCGCGTGGTCGAGATGGTCGATCGCCTTCTGCAGGTCGAGGAAGAAGCGCTCCTGCTCGGCGCGCTCCCTGGATATGTCGGTGAGTTGCCAGGAAAGCAGCGGCTGCCGCTGCCCCGGCGCATTGAAGGCGCGCGCCCTCACCCGGTACCAGCGCGCGCCCGGCTCGGAGCCTGGCCGGATCGCCTGCGACAGCCTGAACTCGCCGTCGCCCGCTATCCCGTCCCTGAGACCCGTTGCAAGCCGCTCGATGGTCGAGGACGCCTCCGGCACGTCGGACAGCAGGTTCTCCACCGTCTTGATGTCGGCGGCCGACGAAGCGCCTGTCATCTCGCCATAGGCCTTGTTGGCATAGACGACGCGCCGCTTGATGTCGGTGACCAGCAGCCCCTGCGACATGGAATCGACAAACGCCTTCGACAGTTCGTCGGTGGTCGAGCGCGGCGCGATCTGCACGAAGCCGATGGCGGTCGCGAAAAGATAGCCGACGCCGATCATCGCCAGCACGCCGAGCATGCCGAGCAGGAACGGATCGCCCAGCCGTGCGCGTAAGATGCCGAAGACAATCGCCGCGCCGGTGAGCACGACAATAAAGATGATCAGGCGCGTCACCGTACCCGGACGGGTGCCCTTGTCGACCACCGGCACCGGGTAATAGTCGTCGCGCGTTTCCTTGGCCATCAGTGCGCGTTCCCCGCCATGCCGCCGCGAATCCGCTCCCCTCGGACGAATCGGGCCGCTTGCCGATCTTGTCCGACAACCGCATTTCCCAGAAGCGGCGGCGCCTTGCAAGGCATTCGCGGCGCCATTGACAGCGAACGCGGAATTTGATGACGCTATGCTGATAGCGACATCGATGTCGCTTTGGCTTGACCACGCGAGGCTGCGGTGAACGTCCCAAAGAACGCGATCAAGCGATCGCTGGTTTTCTTCCTGGTTCCCGACTTCACGATGATCGCTTTCGCGACCGCCCTGGAGCCGTTGCGATCCGCAAACCGGATGCTCGGCTACGACGCCTATCGCTGGCGACTGGCCAGTTTCGACGGCAAGCCGGTGGCGGCCTCGAACGGCGTGCAGTGCGGGGTGAACACGTCGCTCGAGGACGAGCGACGCAAGATGTCCGGGCCGGATCGCCCGTCCATGGTGGTCGTGTGCAGCGGCATCAA
>JAEYXI010000411.1 GCA_023428515.1 Pseudomonadota bacterium
CGTGATTGTTCATCAGCGGCGGCATCATGAAGTTCGGCAGGCGGAAGGAACCGGCCGGTCCGAGCACCAGGAACCGGTCGTCGGTGACAGGCGTCTTGAACGGATGATCGGGATCGTCGCGCCAATCGGGCAGCAGCCGGTCGATGCCGATCGGATCCACCACCGCGCCCGACAGGATATGCGCGCCGACCTCGCCGCCCTTCTCCAGCACGACCACGGAAAGCTCTGGGTTCACCTGCTTCAGCCGGATCGCAGCGGCGAGGCCTGCCGGCCCGGCGCCGACGATCACAACGTCGAACTCCATGCTTTCGCGTTCGGTCTCGCTCATTCCATTCCCCGCATCGGCTTGCTCACGCTGGCTTGGGTACGCCATTTTGCTGGCTCAAGGGCTCTTAGCTTATCCGGCTGCGACGTGAAACCGCTTTTCCAGTATTCGGCGGTCTGCTTCTCGTTCATACTGCCCGGATGCGGCCAACCGAGCTTTTCCGCTCCGTCTCGCAGCAAAATCAATGGCTTCGCCGTAAAGCGGCTGAGGCCGTCGCGATCTTTGCCCTGGTGGTTGTGGCCCTGGGGCGCGTTGCCGCAGAGGAAGGCTCCTCAAAACGCTGGCAGGCCGGCGCCTACAGCTTCTCGGACGAACTCGGTGGATTCCGCATCACCGGCGCATCGGGAAGCGGCACCAGGGACGACCCGATCATCATCCGCGAGGAGATGAATTCCGCTTCGCCAGTCACCATGGTGATCCGCACCGTGCGCCCGATCCGGCCATTCGACTATTCCGGCCTCTACGCCAACGGCTTCCTGCATATTCGGATCGAGGTGCTGAACAACAGCGAATTGCCTTGGATCGAATTCGAATTCGAATTGCAGGAGCATCTCGGCAAGGCGAGCGTCTTCGGCGACGGCCTCTCCTTCGACCAGCGCCGCTCGAACAGCGGCAACATCTGGTCGGAAAGCTTCAACGAGTACAGCCGTGCCTTCGAGCCATACGACCGGCTGCTCTTCCGACAAGGCAAGGTCGATCATCTGAGCAGCGCATCCTTCAACTTCATGATCACGGACTTCACGCCGCGCTGGGAGTTCTTTCTGGTGCAGGATCCCCGCATCCCCTCCTCCTGACCTTGCAAATACGGTCATGAGGGCCGATGGTCGCGGCCATGGATTTTCCCGGAGAAACGGATCGGCCCAGCCTGCGCGACTTGCTGGCCTTCTACGCGGAGGCAGGCGTCGACGAGGCGCTGACCGACGAGCCCAGCGACCGCTTCGCCGCAAGCCAGGCGCGACCCGCCGCACCGCCCAAGCAGGTCGAGACGCCAAGAGCGACGCAGCCTGCGCCATCCCCGGCTGGGCAAAGAGTTTCACCACCTGCAGCAAGGCCGCCGGTCGCCGTGCCCGACGAGGGGCAGATTGCGCTGGCCCGGCAACGGGCTTCAACGGCTGCGACGCTGGAGGAACTCCGCCAGTACATGGCCGAATTCGACGGCTGCAACCTGAAATTCACGGCGAAGAATCTGGTATTTGCCGACGGCAATCCGCAAGCCGACATCATGCTGGTCGGCGAGGCGCCGGGCCGCGACGAGGACCTCGAAGGTCTGCCCTTCGTCGGCCGTTCCGGCCAGTTGCTCGACCGGATTCTTGCGGCGATCGGACTTGACCGCCAGTCGGTATACATCGCCAACGTCATTCCCTGGCGGCCGCCCGGAAACCGTACGCCAACGCCGCAAGAGACCGAAATCTGCCGTCCATTCATCGAACGGCAGATCGAACTCGCCAATCCGAAGCTTCTCGTCACGCTCGGTGGCCCCTCGGCGAAAACGCTCCTGCGTGTCGCGGAGGGAGTGTTGCGGCTGCGCGGCAACTGGAAGACGCATGTAACGCCTTCCGGGCTGGAGATTCCCGCCATGCCGACCTTGCATCCGGCCTATCTGCTCAGAAACCCCGCCCACAAGAAGCTTGCGTGGCGGGATTTCCTGGAAATCAAAGCGAAGCTCAAAGCGCTCGCCTAGGCGTTTGCGGCCGTCCGGCGAAACCCGATGAACTGCAGTTCGGCGAGCAGCGCGACGGCCAGCGCCTGGGCGATGACGAAGGCATAGCCAAGCAGAGTCGGCGCCACTGCGCCGCTGACCAGCAGGCCGAAGCTCGCAGCCACCCATAGCGCGTTGATCGCGATGATATCGATCAGCACCAGCCGCGAGGCTTCGCCGCGTCGCGCTACCGCAAGGAGGAGCGCCACGAAGGGGAAGAGCGCAACACCTGCCCAGAACAGCAGGTTGGCGGGCAGGCCCAGCAGCGGCGACAGGAGCGGGGCGCCTACCGCCATCAGCAGGCCAGCCGCGCCGCTGACGACCGCATCGACAATGAGAACCTGGCGCAGGAAAGGGTTGAGCGTGAAGGACATGGTGGTTTTCCTCTCGTTGGGCCGACTTGCGTGCCGGCATGACAGGAGGATCGTTCGCCTCGCTTGGAAAGACGATTACGCGAGAGGTAATAGATGTTATTTCCTTCCTCGCCTATCTCAGGAGCATGCTGATGACCGAGAATTCCCCTGGTGAATTGCTGCGCGAATGGCGGCTCAGGCGGCGCATGAGTCAGCTCGATCTCGCCAGCGAGGCGGAAATCTCGCAGCGCCATCTCAGCTTTCTCGAAAGTGGCCGCGCCAAACCTTCGCGCGACATGGTGCTCCATCTCGCCGACCAGCTTGAGATCCCGCTCAGGGAGCGCAACCACCTGCTGCTCGCGGCGGGCTTCGCACCACGCTATGGCGAGCGCAAGCTCGACGATCCGTCGCTTGCCGCCGCCCGCGAGGCGGTGCGTCTGGTGCTCAAGGGCCACGAGCCCAACCCCGCCGTCGCTCTCGACCGCCACTGGCACATGATCGACGCCAACGACGCGATCGCGCCGCTGCTTGCCGATATTCCCGATCCGGCACTGCTCAAGCCGCCGGTCAACGTCTTGAGGCTCAGCCTCCATCCGCGGGGGCTTGCGCCGCGCATCGCCAACCTGTTCGAATGGCGCAGCCACCTGATCGAACGGCTGAAGCATCAGTTGGACGCGACAGGCGACCCGGTTCTCGGCGAGTTGGAGCGAGAGCTGCTGTCTTACCCATCGGGTCCGCGGACGCAGCGCGCCCAGGATACGAACCTCGCGGCAATCGCCCATCCGTTCAAGCTGCGCGTTGGCACGGAGGTGCTGACCTTCATCAGCACGACGACGGTCTTCGGCACGCCGCTCGACGTGACGCTGTCGGAACTGGCGATCGAATCCTTCTTTCCGGCCGACGAAGCGACGGCCAGGGCGTTGCGAAACGCGGCAGGCGCGCCCTAGCCAAGTCTATTGCGGCGTCGACGCCTTCCGCGCCTTGCGTCGTTCGATGCCGAGTTGCCGCTCTCGCCAGACGATGAAGATGCCGGCGCCGATCACGATCGCTCCGCCGACGACGATATGGATGGTAGGCTGGTCGCCAAAGGCCAGATAGCCGACGACGATCGCCAGCAGCATCGAGGTGTATTCGAACGGCGCGACTGTCGACGCCTCCGCATGACGATAGGCCTGCGTCATGAATATCTGGGCGACGCCGCCGCAAATACCGGCCGAGACGAGGAAGAACGCCTGCCAGGCGTCAATCGGCTCCCAGCCAAACGGTATGGTCAGGAGCCCGACTACGCTCGCCGTGAGCGAGAACCAGATCACGATGACAGCGCTTTTTTCCGTGTGCACGAGGCTGCGGACCTGGAGCATCGCCACGGCGGATAGGGCAGCGCCGAAAAATGCGGCGATGACGCCCAGCAGTTCTTCGTCGCCCATCCCTGAGCCCCCACTGAGCAGCGAAAGCTTCGGCCAGGAGACGATCAGCACGCCGAACAGACCGATCGTGACGGCGCTCCAGCGGTAGATCCTGACTATCTCTCCGAGGAAAAGCGCGCTGAAGATGACGACGAACAATGGCTGTGCATAGTTGATCGTGATCGCCTCCGGCAGAGGCAGGCGCGTCAGCGCGAAGAAGGTAGCTCCCATGGAAGCGACGCCGATGACGCCACGAAGGATGTGACCCATCGGCCTCTTCGTATGGACCGCCGAGCGGAGTTCTCCCTGATATGCCAGGTACAAGATGACCGGCAGGATGGCGAAGAACGAGCGGAAGAAGACGATCTGCCCCGCGGGTACCTGGCCGGCTGCCTTGATGAAGGCGGACATCGCCACGAATATCGCGACAGAGACGATCTTCAGCCCGATCCCGACAAGCGGATTGGAGCTAGGATGCGCGGCGTTCACGCGTTGGTCGCCGCCTGGATCGCCGACCAGACCCGTGCAGGCGTCGTGGGCATCTCGATGTGGCCGATGCCGTATTCACGCCAGAGCGCATCGGTGACTGCGTTGAGCGCGGCAGGGGCCGCGCCGATCGTGCCAGCCTCGCCGGCGCCCTTTATGCCCATCGCATTGGTGGTCGACGGCACGTTGCGCGTCTCGAAGCGGAAGAAGGGAAGGCTCTCCGCCCGCGGCACGGCATAGTCCATGAAGCTCGCCGTCATAAGCTGCCCATCCTCGCCATAGACGGTGTCCTCCGACAGCGCCTGGCCGATGCCCTGCGCGACGCCGCCATGCACCTGACCTGCGAGCAGGACCGGGTTCACGGTGACGCCGAAATCGTCGACGATGGTGTAGCCGACAACTTCGGTCGCGCCGGTCTCGGGATCGATCTCGACCTCGCAGATATGGGTGCCGTTCGAATAAGTCGCCTCGTCCTGGACGAACTCGCCCATGCCCTGGAGGTCCTCGGGCTTCTTCGCGGCCTTGGCGATCTCTCCATAGGTCATGGAGCGATCGGTGCCTACGATCCGCGCGGTACCCTCTTCGAGTTCGATGTCGAGCGGCGAAGCCTCCAGTTCGTCTGCGGCGATGCGCCTGATCTTCTCGGCCAGCGCCTCGCCGGCGCGTGATGCCGAGACGCCGCCGAGCGGAATGGAACGCGAGCCGCCGGTGCCCTCGCCCTCTTCGAGGTCGTCGGTGTCGCCCTGGCGCATGACGATCTTCTCGATCGGGATGTCGAGCTTTTCGGCGACGATCTGGGCGTAGGCTGTCGCGTGGCCCTGCCCTGTCGTCTGCGTGCCGATCTTCAGCGTCACGGTGCCGTCGCCGTTAAGCTCGACAAAGGCCGGCTCGGAGCCGGGGAACGCGCAGGCCTCGATATAGGTCGCCATGCCGATGCCGCGGATCTTTCCTGCCTTCTTCGCGGCTGCCAGCCGTTGGTCGAAGCTTGCCCAGCCGGCGCGCTCCATGGCTTGCGTCATGTGGCCGTCGAACTCGCCGACATCGTAGAGGCGCTTCGTCGGGGTGCGATACGGGAATTGATCCGGCTTGATGAAATTCAGCCTGCGTATCTCGTCACGCCCCATCCCCATGTCTCTCGCGCAGGCATCGACCAGCTTCTCGACCAGGAAAGCGGCTTCAGGCCGGCCTGCACCGCGATAGGCATCGACAGGACAGGTGTTGGTGTAGACGCCGATGACTTCGACATCCAACGCCTGGATGTCGTAGACGCCGGTCGACATGGTCGTGCCCGTATGCGGGATCTCAGCGCCGTACTGCGAGATGTAGGCGCCCATATTGGCGATGAGATCGACCTTGAGCGCGAGGAAGCGGCCTTTCTCGTCCATCGCCATCTGGCCGATAGCGACATTGTCGCGTCCCTGCGCATCGGAAAGGAAATGCTCGTTGCGATCGCCCGTCCATTTTACGGGCCGGCCGAGACGCTTCGCCGCCTCCATGACGAGCGCGTATTCCCGGTAGACGAATATCTTGGTGCCGAAGCCGCCGCCGACATCCGGCGTGACGACCCGCAGTTGCTTCCTTCCGATGCCGAACACATCGGCCAGGATCTTCTGCACCGAATGCACGCCCTGCGAGCCTGTGGTGAGTACGAAACGGTCCTCGTCGGGCTTCCACTCGCCGAGCGCCGACCGCGTTTCGACAAAATTCGCGACGAGGCGGTTGTTGCGGAACTCGATGCGCGTGATTTTCGCGGCTTTCGCGAAAGCGGCCTCGGCCTTCGCCTTGTCGCCGTGACGGTAGGTGAAGGCGCGGTTGCTACCCAGTTCCGGCCAGACGAGCGGTGCATCCGGATCGAGCGCAGCCGCCGTGCCCGCCACCGCATCGATGCCATCGTAATCGATCTCGATGAGGTCGGCGGCGTCCTGGGCCAGCGCGCGCGTATCCGCCACGATGAAGGCGACCGCGTCTCCGACGTAATGCGCCTGGTCGCGGCAGAGGACCGGAATGTCGCGCGTCGGCGCCTTCGTGCCGTCCGGCTGGCGCTTCATCGAGGTCGAGGTCAGGTCGCGCAGATGTCCGAGATCCGCGCCGGTCAACACGAGATGCACGCCCAGTGCAGCCCGGGCGGCTTCCACCGAACTTATCGTGAAGCGCGCATTCGCGAAGGGCGAACGCAGGACATAGCCGTGCAGCATGCCGTCCGGCGCGATGTCATCCGTATAGCGGCCCTTGCCGGTGATGAAAGTCCGGTCCTCCAGGCGGAGGACTGAAGCGCCCATCCCGAACTTCGGCGTGGCGACCGTCATTTATGCCTCGCAAGATTGAATTGGAATGCAGGCCTGAGATAGGCCTGTTTCAGTTTTGCCGGTAGTGGAGGATCATGTAAAGAGCAGCCTGCTTCACGAATGGGCGGACAGGGCGAACAGCTCGAAACTCGACGGAAAGACCAGCATATGCGTACAGACACCGGCCAGGTCTTCCGTCTCGAGGACTATCGTCCCAGCGACTATCTCATCCCGCGTACCAGCCTGACCTTCCGCCTGCATCCCGACGCGACCGTGGTGACGGCCGATCTGACCGTTGCGAGAAGAGAAGGCGTGACAAAGAACGCGCCGCTGATACTCGATGGCGACGGGCTGGTCCTGAAGCGGATCGAGATCGACGGCGTACCGCTCGCCGCCTCCGCCTACCAGGCAACCCCCGACCAGTTGATCATCCCCGCGCCGCCCGCCGCCCAGAATTTCCGGCTCACGCTGGAGACAGAGATATCGCCATCAGCCAATTCCGCGCTGATGGGCCTTTTTCGCACCAGTGGCGTCTATTGCACGCAATGCGAGGCCGAAGGGTTCCGCCGCATCACCTATTTCCTCGATCGGCCGGACATACTCTCGGTGTACACGGTGCGCATCGAGGCGCCGAAGCGTGAGGCACCGCTGCTGCTCTCCAACGGCAACCGGCAGGAGATCGGCGACCTCGAGGACGGCTGGCACTTCGCCGTCTGGCACGATCCGTTCCCAAAGCCGTCCTACCTCTTCGCGCTGGTCGCCGGCGACCTCAGCGTGGTGAAGGACGAGTTCGTCACCGCTTCAGGCCGCAAGGTCGATCTCGGCATCTATGTCGAGCACGGCAAGGAGCGGCTCGCAGCCTATGCGATGGACGCGTTGAAGCGCTCAATGAAATGGGATGAGGAAGCCTTCGGCCGCGAATACGACCTCGACATCTTCAACATTGTCGCCGTGTCCGACTTCAACATGGGCGCGATGGAGAACAAGGGCCTCAACATCTTCAACGACAAATACGTGCTCGCCGATGACGAGACGGCGACTGACGCCGACTTCGCCAATATCGAGGCGATCATCGCGCATGAATATTTCCACAACTGGACAGGCAACAGCATCACGTGCCGCGACTGGTTCCAGCTCTGCCTGAAGGAAGGGCTGACCGTTATCCGCGACCACGAATTCTCGGCCGACCAGCGTTCGCGGCCGGTGAAGCGCATTGCCGAGGTCCGCACG
>JAEYXI010000408.1 GCA_023428515.1 Pseudomonadota bacterium
GAAGCCATAGAGCGCGAGGAGGTCGGCGCGCTTGTCCTCGGGCGCATAAAGCGCGGCCACATAGCGGTCGCGGTCGGCGCCCCGCACCAGTTCCATCAGCGGCTGGAGCCGGTCTTCAGTCGACGGCGACAAGGGCGGCCGCCACGGCCCGGTCCTCTGCGAGGAGCACATTGTAGGTGCGCACTGCCGCGCCGGTCGACATCGGGTCGGCCGAGATGCCGGCCGCCCTGAAGGCCTGGCGCAGCGCCGGCGGCAGCGGCTTCAGGTCCTTGCCGGTGCCGACCAGCAGGATTTCGATCCCGTCCGCCTGCTGGAACACGCGCTCGAAATCCTCCTGGCCGAGTTTTGCCGGGTCTTTTGGCTCCCAGCCATGGATGCCGGAAGGCAGGCAGAGGATCGAGCCGCGATGCGACATTTCGGCGAAGCGGAAGCCGCCATTGCCATAGGCGTCGATCGGCGCACGTCCTGGGAAATGCGCCTTGCGTATGAGGATCCCTTCGGCCATCGCGGCGGCCGTCACGTCTTGGACGGCTGCGCCACCGCTGGAACCGCGTCCTCATCCCCCTTCGTCTCCGAGGCCGGGCGAAGGTTGAACAGGATGAGCAGCGGCCCCGCCACGAAGATCGAGGAGTACGTGCCGAACAGGATGCCGAACAGCATCGCGAAGGTGAAGGACGCGATGACCTCGCCGCCCCAGATATAGAGGGCAAGCAGCGCGAACAGCGTGGTGATACCGGTCAGCACCGTTCGAGACAGCGTCTGGTTCATCGAGAGGTCGAGCAACTCCTCGATCGGCATCTTCTTGTATTTTCGCAGGTTCTCGCGGACGCGGTCGTACACCACGACCGTGTCGTTGATGGAGTAACCTACGATTGTAAGGATCGCCGCGATACTTCCCAGGTTGAACTCTATGCCGGCCACCACATAGAGGAACACCATCGCGATGACGTCGTGCAGCGTCGAGATGACGGCGCCCAGACCGAACTGCCATTCGAAACGAATCCAGATGTAGATCAGCATCGCGACCAGCGACGCCAGAACGCCCATCGTGCCGTTCCACGCCAGTTCGGACGACACGGTCGGCCCGACGATTTCGACACGCCGGAAATCGTAATCGTCCTCCAGTGCCAGCCTCGCCTTGTCGACGGCCGACTGTTCAGCGCTGTCGCCGCCCTCCTGCGACTCGACCCGGATCAGCAGGTCACGCGCCGAGCCGAACTCCTGCACCTGCACATCGCCCAGGTTGAGGTCGGAAAGCCTTGCCCGAACATCAGCCGCATCTGCTGATGCGCCCTTGGCCTGAATCTCGATGATCGAGCCGCCGAGGAAGTCGACGCCGTAGTTCAAATCCTTGACCATGAACAGCACCACAGTCGCGACCGACAGCGCCGCAGATATCGTGAACGCATATTTGCGCATGCTCATGAACGAGATCTTGGTGTCGTCGGGCACCAGCTTGATGAAGCCCTGCGGGATGTTCGTCGGCCGCATGCGCTTCAGCCAGACCGCGATCATCCAGCGGGTCAGCGTGAAGGCGGTGAAGACAGTGGTGATGATGCCGATGGCGAGCGTCACGGCGAAGCCGCGGATCGGTCCCGACCCCAGGTAGAACAGGATCACGGCGGCGATGAAGGTCGTCACGTTGGCGTCGACGACAGTGGCGAGCGCGCGCGAGAAACCCGAATCGAGTGACTGCACCAGCGAGCGCCCTGCTCGTCGCTCTTCCTTCACGCGCTCGTAGATGATCACGTTGGAGGCGACGGCCATGCCCATTGTCAGCACGATGCCCGCGATGCCGGGCATGGTCAGCGTCGCCCCGAGCACCGACAGGATGGCGACGATGAGGATGACGTTCGCGATCAGCGCGAGGTTGGCGATGACGCCGAGGCTGCTATAGGCGATCACCATGAAGGCGAGCACCAGCACGGCTGCGATCGCCGACGCGATCTCGCCGGCCGCGATGGAGTCGGCGCCAAGGCTCGGGCCGACGGTGCGTTCCTCCACGATGGTGAGGTCCGCCGGCAGCGCGCCAGCGCGCAGCAGCACCGCGAGGTCGTTGGCACCCTGGACCGTGAAGCTGCCGGAAATCTGGCCGGTGCCGCCCAGGATCGGCTCGCGAATCTGCGGCGCCGAGATCACCTGATCGTCGAGGATGATGGCAAAGAGCCGCCCGACATTCTGCTGCGTCGCCGCGCCGAAACGCTGCGCGCCCCTGGAATCGAAGCGGAACGAGACGATCGGCTCGTTGGTGCGCTGGTCGAAGGACGCCTGCGCGTCGACAAGGTTCTCGCCTGAGACGATGATACGATTCTCGATCAGGTAGGGAACAGGCGGGTCGTCGGTCGAGTACATCACCGTCGAGCCCGCGGGCGGCCGTCCTTCGATCGCCTCCTGCACCGGCATGGTCTGGTCGACCATCTGGAAGGTCAGCTTGGCGGTCTGTCCGAGGATTTCCTTGAGCCGCTGCGGATCCTGCAGGCCCGGCACTTGGACCAGGATGCGGTCGTCGCCCTGGCGCTGGATGATCGGCTCCGTCGTGCCGAGTTCGTTGACGCGGCGGCCGACCACCTCGATCGACTGCGTGAGCGCAGTGCCCATGCGGTAGTTGAGCCCGTCTTCGGTGAGCGTGTAGCGCAGCACGCCCGGCTCAGGCTCGCTGAGCGCAAGTTCGGTGATCGTGCCGGTGCCGAACAAGCTGGAAGCGACGGGCTGGACCAGCGGCGCCAGCGCCGTCTTCGCGGCATCGAGTTCGGCGGCGTCGCGGATGCGCACCTGCACCGAATTGCCGCTGCCCGTCAGGCCGGCGTAACCGATCCTTGCGTCGCGCAGCAGAGTGCGGATTTCGTCACGCGTGGACTCCAGCCGCTCGTCGGCGAGATCCTGGCGGTCGATCTGCAAGAGGATGTGGGAGCCGCCCTGCAGGTCGAGGCCGAGCGTCATCGGCCGCTTCGGCATCCAGTCGGGCATGGCCGACAGCCAGGACTGCGGCAGCGCGTTCGGCAGTGCGAACAGCACGCCGATGGCGACGATCGCCCAGATCGAGATTGTCTTCCAGCGCGAGAAATAGAGCATCGTCGGTCTTCCGTGTCAGGCCGAACAGGCGACCGGCAACTCCGCTTCGCCCCTTTCCGTTACATGGCGTCCGCTGCGAGAGCGGTTATTTCTTGGCGTTCTCGTTGGCGACCGGCTCGCCCTTCACGCGAACTTCCATGATCGTGGAGCGCAGCGCCGTCACCTTGGTGCCGCCGCCGAGGTCGACTTCGAGCTCGGTGTCGGAGGCTTTGGTAACCTTGCCGACCAGGCCGCCGCCGGTGACCACCGTGTCGCCGCGCCGGACCGCCGCCAGCATCTCACCGCGCTTCTTGATCTGCGCGCGCTGCGGCCGGATGATCAGAAAATACATGATTACGAAAATCAGGACAAACGGCAAAATGCTGATCAGCATGTCCGGTGTGCCGGCGCCCGTACCCTGCGCATATGCGGGTGTCACAAACATGTATAACTCCTGATTGAGGCCTGTGGCCCTGTGAACACAGGCCCTCCCGGCCCGAAAGTGGCCGGAATATAGAGCGTAAAGCTGTGTTTGCAACCGCATAACCGGCCTTGCTGGCTGCTTTCCCGGGTCACTTCCCTGTGTTACAGCGCCACAGCCTCGAACCCGCCGGAAGACTTTTGAAATGACCGACAAGACATTGGAAACGCTCGCCGAAAAGCTCGACCGGCTGATCGAGGTCGTCGGCAGGCTGGCGCCGGCCAGGCCGGAGCCCACCGATCTCGGCGCGGCGGACTGCTTCGTCTGGTCGGCCGAGTTGGGCATCCTCGAGCCTGTAAGCCGAGTGAACCGCGTTGATATTGGCCTCATCCGCGGCGTCGATCGCGTGCGCGACATCCTCATCGACAACACCGAGCGCTTCGCAGCCGGCCTGCCCGCCAACAACGTGCTGCTCTGGGGCGCGCGCGGCATGGGCAAGTCGTCGCTGGTCAAGGCCGCGCACGCCACCATCAACGCCGATCGCAAGGATGCGCCGCTGAAGCTGGTCGAGATCCACCGCGAGGACATCGACACGCTGCCCAGGCTGATGGGACAACTGAAGTCGTCGCCCTACCGCTTCATCCTCTTCTGCGACGACCTCTCCTTCGACCACGACGACACGTCCTACAAGTCGCTGAAGGCCGCACTAGAAGGCGGCGTCGAGGGACGGCCCGACAACGTCATCTTCTACGCCACGTCGAACCGCCGGCACCTCCTGCCGCGCGACATGATCGACAATGAGCGCTCGACTGCCATCAATCCCGGCGAGGCCATCGAGGAGAAAGTGTCGCTATCCGACCGCTTCGGCCTCTGGCTCGGCTTCCACAAATGCTCGCAGGACGACTATCTCGACATGGTGCGCGGCTATGCCGACTACCACGGGCTCGCTGTCGATCCGGAGCAGTTGCGTTCCGAGGCGCTGGAATGGGCGACCACGCGCGGCAGCCGCTCGGGGCGCGTCGCCTGGCAGTTCACGCAGGACCTCCGGATCGATCGTCAGGCCGTAGTGGCGGACATATCCGTCGACCATGGCGAGATAGTCGTCCTGCGAGCATTTGTGAAAGCCCAGCCAGAGACCGAAGCGGTCGGAGAGCGAAACCTTCTCCTCGACCGCCTCCGACGGG
>JAEYXI010000416.1 GCA_023428515.1 Pseudomonadota bacterium
TTTTCCATCCGCGGCGCGTAGTCGCTGAGCTTCTCGCGCGGGGCGTTGATCGCTTCCTTGATCACGCCGAGGATTTCAAGACGGGCGTCTTTGGCCTGCGCCAGCGCCTGCTTCATCACTTCGGCGGGGACACCGGCAATCTTGATATCCATCTGAAGCGCCGTGATGCCCTGATCGGTACCGGCCACCTTGAAGTCCATGTCGCCCAGGTGATCCTCGTCGCCGAGGATGTCCGAGAGCACCGCGAAGCGCTCACCCTCGAGGATGAGGCCCATAGCAATGCCGGCCACCGGACGGGCCATGGGCACGCCGGCATCCATCATCGCGAGCGAGGTGCCGCAGACGGTCGCCATGGAGGACGAGCCGTTGGATTCGGTGATCTCGGAGACGATGCGGATGGTGTAGGGGAACTCTTCCTTCGACGGCAGCACCGGATGAATGGCGCGCCAGGCAAGCTTGCCGTGGCCGATCTCGCGGCGGCCCGGCGAACCCATGCGGCCGGTCTCGCCGACCGAGTAGGGCGGGAAGTTGTAGTGAAGGAGGAATTTTTCCTTGTACATGCCGGTCAGGCTGTCGACATACTGCTCGTCCTCGCCGGTGCCGAGCGTGGCGACGACAAGAGCCTGCGTCTCGCCGCGGGTGAACAGTGCCGAACCGTGCGTGCGCGGCAGGACGCCGACTTCCGACACGATCTTGCGGACGGTCGAGAGATCGCGGCCGTCGATGCGCGAGGCGGTGTCCAGGATGTTCCAGCGAACGATCTTGGCCTGCAGTTCCTTGAACACGGTGGCGACCTGCTCGGACGACCAGGCGGTCTCCTCGGCGCCCTCGGGCAGCAGCGCCGCCTTGACCTTGGCCTTGGCGGCATCGACCGCGGCGTAGCGGGCTTGCTTGTCGACGTTCTTGTAGGCAGCGCGCAGCTCGTCCTCGACCAGGCCGAGCATGGTCTTCTCGAGCTCGGAGAGGTCCTTGACCTGGTGGTCGCGGGGCTCCTTGGCGGCGACTTCGGCGAGCTTGATGATCGCGTCGATCACCGGCTGGAAGCCCTTGTGGCCGAACATGACGGCGCCGAGCATGACGTCCTCGGGCAGCTCCTGCGCTTCCGACTCCACCATCAGCACGGCTTCGCCGGTGCCGGCGACGACGAGGTCGAGCTTCGATTCCTGCATCTCGTCGATGTGCGGGTTGAGCACGAATTCGCCGTTGATATAGCCGACGCGGGCGCCGCCGATCGGGCCCATGAAGGGCACGCCCGAAAGCGTCAGGGCGGCGGAGGTGGCGACGATCGACAGGATGTCCGGATCGTTCTCAAGGTCATGCTGGAGCACGGTGACGACGATCTGCGTGTCGTTCTTGTAGCCCTCGGCGAAGAGCGGGCGGATCGGACGGTCGATCAGGCGGGAGACCAGCGTCTCCTTCTCGGAGGGACGGCCCTCGCGCTTGAAGTAGCCGCCCGGGATCTTGCCGGCGGCGAAGGTCTTTTCCTGGTAGTTGACGGTGAGCGGGAAGAAATCGAAGCCGGCCTTGGGCTCCTTCTGCGATACGACAGTGGCGAGCACGACGGTCTCGCCATAGGTGGCGAGCACGGCGCCGTCGGCCTGGCGGGCGATCTTGCCGGTTTCCAGGATGAGCGGACGGCCGCCCCACTCGATTTCGACTTTGTGGTGATTGAACATGTCATGTCCTTTGTAGGGAGAAGGGACCGCGCGTTCCTTGCCGCGCCGGCATTCCCTTCCCTGGCTTCGTTCGGGCGAGCCACGGGCAAGACAACGGGAAGCTCCTGGGTCGGGCCGCATCCGGCGGCCGAGCGTCCTGCAATCCTGCCCCATGACCGTCCATGGGCGGTTCGCGCCAAGCCCCTGCCGGCTTCGAACCGTAGGGCCACCGTTATCTGGCGGCCCGAATGCGCAACCGGCGCGCCAAGGCGCGCCCGTCAAAGTGCTAGCGGCGCAGGCCGAGCTTATCGATCAGGGTCGAATAGCGGGCTTCGTCCTTGCGCTTGAGGTAGTCAAGCAAGCTGCGACGCTGAGAAACCAGGGCGAGCAGGCCACGGCGGGAATGGTTGTCCTTCTTGTGGTCCTTGAAGTGCTCGGTCAGGTTCTTGATGCGTTCGGAAAGGATTGCAACCTGGACTTCCGGCGAACCGGTGTCGCCCTTTGCGGTTGCAAATTCGGCCAGAAGCGCCTGCTTGCGCTCTGCAGTAATCGACATCGGATTCTTCCTTTCTGATGTGAGGAACGGGACGCCCACAGCCGGGATGTCGTCCAGCCGGGGCCAGTGGACAAAACGGCCGGTTCAGGCGGAATTTCGCCTTTTCGGCCGCATTGTTGCGGCGCATATAAGCGATATCAGCGAAAAAAGCCAGAGAGCATTTGTCGGCTCATTTTCGGGTCTTTCTGGCCGTCAGCCGACAAACACGCGCTTGGGCTTGAACATGCCGGCCTCGATCGCGCCGATCGCCACCAGCCGACCGCGCGCAGTCGCACAGGCCTCGTCGGCCTCCACCGGAGCATCGCGGCCGCGGATGATGACGGGGTTGCCAAGCCTTATCTTCTGCGCGGCCTCGTCCGAGATCGCCACCTGCGGCAGGCACTCCAGCGCGGCGCCCGTGTCGATCAGCAGGTCGTCGATCGCGCCGAAGTCGGGAAGCGGCTTTCCCGCCTCTTCCCATGCGGCCTGCCCGGCCTCGCCGAAACGCGCCGCCTCCAGTTCGGGAACGGTGACGAAATCCTCCGGCGTGAAAGGATCGACCTCGACGCGGCGTAAGTCAGCGATGTGGCCGAAGCACTCCAGGTCGCGCCCCATGTCGCGGGCCAGCGAGCGCACATAGGTGCCCTTGCCGCATTCGATCTCGAAGACGGTGCTGCCGTCCGGCCGCATCTCGATCAGGTCGAAGCGACCGATCTCGACCTCGCGCTCGGGGATTTCCACGACTTCGCCCGAGCGGGCCATGTCATAGGCGCGCTCGCCTGCGATCTTGATCGCGGAAAACTGCGGCGGCGTCTGCATGATGACGCCGGTATATTTCGGCAGGATCGCGCGGATGTCTTCCTCGGCCGGGCGCTTCTCCGATGTTTTCGTCACCGGGCCCTCGAGGTCGTCGGTCGAGCGCTCCTCGCCCCATGCGACCGTGAAGCGATAAACCTTGGCGCCGTCCTGCACGTAAGGCACGGTCTTGGTCGCTTCGCCGAGCGCGATCGGCAGCATGCCTGACGCCAGCGGGTCGAGCGTTCCGGCATGCCCCGCCTTCTCGGCCTGGAATAGCCATTTCACCTTGGACACCGCCTCGGTCGAGCCCATGCCGACCGGCTTGTCCAAAATCACCCAGCCGGAAACCGGCCGGCCTTTCTTCTTGCCGCGGCGGGCCATCAATTGTCCTTATTATCTTGGTCCGGGTCGTTCTCGTCGTGGTCGAGGTCGCGCGCCACTTCGGGCGACTTCAGGAGCTCGTCGATTTTCGCGAAATTGTCGAAGCTCGTGTCCAGCCGGAAGCGGAACTCGGGCATGTATTTCATCTGCCGCAGCGCATGCGTGACCCGCCCGCGGATGAATTTCGCGTGGCTGTTCAGCGCCTTGACCACGGCGTCATGATCTCCCGCACCGAGCGGCGAGACGAAGGCGGTGGCGATCTTGAGGTCGGGCGACATGCGCACCTCGGAGATCGAGATGACCGACGTCTCGATCAACGGATCGATGATCTCGCCGCGCCTGAGCAGATCGGAGAGCGCATGCCGCACCTGCTCGCCGACGCGCAGCATGCGCTGGGATGGGCCGGAGCCTGACGTTCTGGACATGGTTCCTATCTTGAAATCATGCGCCCACGGGATGGAACCGGGACGCATGTCTCATTCTATTTGTTCGATCATCGGATCGAGCCGAATCTGGCCGGCTTCGGTTCGACGATGATATCGGAGCGGCGTATCCGCCGCCCATTGTGCCGTAGCGCCTTACAGCGTTCGCGTCACCATCTCGACGCGGAAGCACTCGATGACGTCGCCGACCTGGAGGTTCTCGTAGTTCTGGAAGGCCATGCCGCATTCCTGGCCGGCCGGAACCTCGGAGACTTCATCCTTGAAGCGCTTCAGCGTCTTCAGCGTGCCCTCGTGGATGACGACGTTGTCGCGGATCAGGCGCACGCCCGCACCACGCTCGACCTTGCCTTCGGTGACGCGGCAGCCGGCGATCTTGCCGACCTTGGTGATGTCGAAGACCTCGAGGATCTCGGCATTGCCGATGAAGGTCTCGCGACGCTCCGGCGACAGCAGCCCCGACATCGCCGCCTTCACGTCATCCACCAGATTGTAGATGATGTTGTAGTAGCGGATCTCGATGCCGGCATTTTCGGCCGCCGTCCGCGCCTGCGGATTGGCGCGCACGTTGAAGCCGATGATCGCGGCACCCGACGTCTCGGCGAGCGAGATATCGGTCTCGGTGATCGCGCCGACGCCCGAATGGACGATGCGGCCCCTCACCTCGTCGGTGCCGAGCTTGTCGATCGCGGCCTGGATCGCCTCGATCGAGCCCTGCACGTCGCCCTTGATGACCAGCGGGAATTCCTTCAACCCGCTCGTCTGCAACTGCGACATCATCTGCTCGAGCGAACCACGCTGGCCGGCATGCTTGGCCACCGCCTTGTCGCGTGCGATGCGCTGGCGGTACTCGGTGATCTCGCGGGCGCGAGCCTCGTTCTGGACCGTCGCGAAACGGTCGCCGGCGCGCGGCGAACCCTGCAGGCCCAGCACCTCGACAGGCGTCGAGGGACCGGCTTCCTTCAACTGCTCGCCGCGATCGTTGATGATCGCGCGCACGCGGCCCCACTCGCTGCCGGCCACCACGATGTCGCCGATCATCAGCGTGCCGGTCTGCACCAGCACGGTGGCGACGGCGCCGCGGCCCTTGTCCAGCTTCGACTCGATGACCACGCCTTCCGACGTGCGGTCGGGGTTGGCCTTGAGATCGAGGATTTCGGCCTGCAGCAGGATCGCTTCCAGCAGCTTGTCGAGGTTGGTGCCCTTGGTGGCGGACACCTCGACGTCGAGCACCTCGCCGCCCATCGATTCCACGAACACCTCGTGCTGCAGGAGTTGCGTGCGCACCTTCTGCGGGTCGGCGCTCGGCTTGTCGATCTTGTTGATCGCAACGATGATCGGCACGCCCGCCGCCTTGGCGTGGTTGATGGACTCGATGGTCTGCGGCATCACCGAATCGT
>JAEYXI010000468.1 GCA_023428515.1 Pseudomonadota bacterium
GCTCTGAAAATGGTGATCAGGCCCTGCTCACCACCACGGTGATCGGCAGGCAGCAACAGCCGAAGTCTGACGACGTCGATGCGTCCCAAGCCGGCGAATTCGCCGGCGCGCCCTACTGGCCCGTGACCATTGCCTATTTCAACGAGTCGGCACAGGGCGACCCAATGCCGGTCTATAACATGTCCTTCAAGTTGTACGAGAACGGCATTACGCGCGATCTAATCATGGACTATGGTGAATTCGTGCTTTCGGGCAGTCTGGCCAAACTCGATATCCTCAATGCGCAGCAGGAACCCTGTCCTCCTCCAGCCCGATGACGCGTCGGCCAGCCGTTTGCAGCGCAACCGGCGGTGCTTTTTCCTTCCGGGTCTTGCATTCTCGGCAAATCGAATGTAAGGGCTCCGGCATTCCACACGTAAGGCATGGGATCGTCCGGGAGAAATCCGGGCTTTTCCGTCGGTGGCATTCCTGAAGGGTATGCTGTTCGCCTTGCGGAGGTTCAACCGGAAAAGGAGAAAAAGGCATGGCATTGCCTGATTTCAGCATGCGCCAGCTTCTGGAAGCTGGTGTTCACTTCGGCCACCAGACCCATCGCTGGAACCCGAAGATGAAGCCGTACATCTTCGGCGATCGTAACAATATCCACATCATCGACCTTGCGCAGACCGTGCCCATGCTTTCGCGCGCGCTGCAGGTCATTTCCGACACCGTCGCCCGTGGCGGCCGCGTTCTCTTCGTCGGCACAAAGCGCCAGGCATCGGAACTGATCGCCGACAGCGCCAAGCGTTCGGCCCAGTACTACGTCAACTCGCGCTGGCTCGGCGGCATGATGACGAACTGGAAGACGATCTCGAACTCTATCCAGCGGCTTCGCAAGCTCGACGAGATCCTCGCTTCGGAAGCTTCCGGCTTCACGAAGAAGGAGCGCCTGAACCTCGAGCGCGAGCGCGAGAAGCTTGAAAAGGCCCTCGGCGGCATCCGTGACATGGGCGGCGTGCCGGATCTGATGTTCATCATCGACACCAACAAGGAAAAGATCGCCATCGATGAGGCCAAGCGTCTGGGCATACCGGTCGTTGCGATCATCGACTCCAACTGCGATCCGGACCAGATCGACTACCCGATTCCGGGCAACGATGACGCTTCGCGTGCGATTGCTCTTTACTGCGACCTTATCGCCCGCGCTGCCATTGATGGCATCGCCCGCCAGCAAGGCGCCGCGGGCCGCGACATCGGCGCATCCGCCGAAGCTCCGATCGAGCCGGCGCTCGAAGGTGAAGCTCAAGCCGAAGCCTGATTATGCAAGGGCGGCGGGAAACCGCCGCCTCTGTTCATCCAAGCCCACGGTCTGCGTCATAGGGGCTGGAACATCACGCTGTCATAGTCCGGGTTTATTCGTCCCGAAATCCATGCGCCCGCCGTTCCGGCCCGGGCGCTAAATGAATCCACAAGAGGTACACAATGGCCGAAATCACAGCCGCAATGGTCAAGGAACTGCGCGAAAAGACTGGCGCAGGCATGATGGACTGCAAGAAGGCGCTTGCCGAAACCGATGGCGACATGGAAGCGGCGATCGACTGGCTGCGCGCCAAGGGAATTGCCAAGGCTGACAAGAAGTCGGGCCGTACCGCCGCCGAAGGCCTGATTGGCATTGCCAGCGCCGGCAACAAGGCAGTTGCCGTCGAAATCAATTCCGAAACCGATTTCGTCGCCCGCAATGACGCCTTCCAGGCCCTCGTCCGCGGCGTTGCCGAGGTGGCCCTTTCGACCGAGGGTTCGGTCGACGCCATCAGCGACGCGAGCTACCCAGCCTCCGGCAAGTCGGTCGGCGATACCATCAAGGACGCCGTCGCCACGATTGGCGAAAACATGAACCTGCGGCGGGCGGCATTGCTGTCGGTCGACGAGGGTGTCGTCGCAACCTACGTCCATAACGCCGTTGCGGACAATCTCGGAAAGCTCGGCGTGCTGGTCGCGCTGAAGTCGACGGGCAACAAGGAAGCGTTGACTGCCATCGGCAAGCAGATCGCCATGCATGTCGCGGCAACTGCACCGCTCGCGATCCGCGCAGAAGAAGTCGATGCTGCGGTCGCAGAGCGCGAACGGAATGTTTTCATCGAGCAGTCGCGCGCCTCGGGCAAGCCGGATGCCATCATCGAGAAGATGGTCGAAGGTCGCATGCGCAAGTTCTTCGAGGAAGTAGCTCTTCTGTCGCAGGCTTTCGTAATCAATCCGGACCTGACGGTCGGTGAGGCCCTAAAGGCCGCCGAGAAGGAAGTAGGCGCTCCGATCGAACTGACGGGCATGGCCCGCCTGCTCCTCGGAGAAGGCGTCGAGAAGGAAGAAACGGACTTTGCGGCGGAAGTCGCGGCGGCCGTCAAGGGCTGATATCCGATCTTCGACGGGTTAAAAGCGAAGGGCACCGGTGACAAGCCGGTGCCCTTCGTGTATCCGCAAGCCGTTTGACCCCGCCCAGACAGCCTCGATTCCAAGGAGCCCCCATGTCGCCTCAACCCCTGTACCGCCGCGTATTGCTCAAGGCCTCCGGGGAAGCCCTGATGGGCAGCCAGGGCTTCGGCATCGATGTCAACGTCGCCGATCGAATGGCCTCCGACATCGCTGAAGCCCGTGCCATGGGCGTCGAAGTCGGCGTCGTCGTCGGTGGCGGCAACATCTTTCGCGGCGTCGCGGTGGCCTCAAAG
>JAEYXI010000496.1 GCA_023428515.1 Pseudomonadota bacterium
GAAATGAAGGTCAGCATTGCACCCCCTGCCTAAACGGGTTGGGGTAGGTTCGCTCTGAACCCACTGTGACCCGGTCGCGCATCGGAGTGTGGTGTTGTCCAACCCTCAGCGCAGACCGGTCTGAACAGTGGGAAGGGGCGTGCAGGCCCCTTCCCCGATTCGCCGGTCAGCCCTCGTCGAGCCAGACGTGCGAGAGCTCGAGCTCGAACATCGGATGCATGCCGTGGTTCTTCACGGCCGCCACCGAGTGGTTGTAGAGATTGCGCCAGTAGGGCTGGATGACGATGCCCGAGTCCTGAAGGATCTGCTGGATCTCCTTCATCACCGGCTTGCGGTCCGCATCGCTTCCGATCGTCACCGCCTTGTCGATGAGCTTGTCGAGGTCGGGATTGGAGTAGGCCGTCTCGTTCCAACTGCCGCCGGTGCGGTAGGCAAGCACGACGACCTGGATGCCGAGCGGGCGCATGTTCCAGTTCGTTGCCGAGAACGGATACTTCGTCCAGTCGTTCCAGAACGTCGAACCCGGCAGCACCGTGCGCTTGACCTTGAGGCCGGCTTCACGCATCTGCGCCGCGACCGCGTCGCAGGTGTTCTTGTGCCAGTTCTCGTCGACCGAGATGATCTCGTGCTCGAAATCCAGCTGGCCCGCTTCGGTCAGCAGCGCCTTGCTCTTCTCGACGTCGCGCTCATGCGGAGCGATGCCCTCGGCGAAGTCAGGCTGAATAGGCGCGACATGGTAGTTGTCCGCCTTGGTGCCGGCGCTGTTGATGCCAAGCTGCAGGAGGACATTGTTGTCGACCGCAAGCTGCACGCCTTGGCGCACCTTCTGATCGTCGTAAGGCTTGTTGGCGACGTTCATGCGGACCGTCAGCGTCGTCGAGGTCTGCACCTCCGACTTGACCAGATCGAGGCCGTCGAGGATGGAGACATAGTCGGCCGTCGACTCGTAGTTAGTATGGATATCACCTGCCTCGAAGGCGTTCACTTCCGCCGACGGGTCGGTGCCGTAGTCGATGAACTCGATACCGTCGAGAGGCGCCTCGCCGCCCCACCACTTGCCGCTCTCACGGCGCTTGTAGACGACGCGATTGCCCACCTCGTAGGATACCAGCTCGAAGGGTCCGGTGCCGATCGGATTCTCCACCCAGTTCGCGCCGGTCTCGTCGAAGGTCCGGTGCACGACGAGCGCGGGGTAGTCCGATACGCCGGGAACGATGGTCACATCCGGCGCGGAAAGCTTCAGCTTGACGGTAAAGTCGTCGACCCTCTCGACCGCGCCGTCGCGCAGCTTCTTGGTTTCCGGATCGATGAGCGCGCCAAGGCGCTGCGTCATCGAGTTGCCTTCGACCGTCTGGTCGCACCAGCGCTGGATATTGTAGATCACATCGTCTGCGTTGAAGACGTCACCGTTGGTCCAGGTCGCGTCCTTGCGCACGTGAAAGACGTACTCGGTCGCGTCCTCATTGACGTCCCAGCTCTCCAGCAACCGCCCTTCGAAGGTGGCGTCGCGCGTGAACTTGATGAGCGGCTCGAGGGACTGGCGCATCGCGTTGGCGATCTCCGACCAGTCGGCGGTGCGCGGATCCTTGTTCGCCTTGACGAACATCGAGACCTTCAGCACGCCACCCTTCTTGGGGGTTTCCTGCGCGAACGCATTTGTCGGCGCGGCGAGACCGATCATGCCGTAGGCCATCGCGGTCGATGCGCCGAACACGCTGGCCATAGCGAGGAATTCGCGCCTGCTTACCTCACCCGCCTTGGCGTCTTCGGCCAACTTACGGATGTGGTCCGGAACGCGATCCCCGTTGTTCCTGTAGAATTTCATCACGAACTCCCATTGTTGGCTTTCCGCCTATTACAATTCCGCATCCGGTCTGCATTGTCAAAACAGACACGGATGAGAACCCGAACGGAAATGTGCAACTTTAGCGGGGAGCCGGTATGCGCGAATGCGACAAACTTGGCGCAAAAATGGTAGTGCTCCGCAGATTCGACCGAATCTCGCAGATACGCCAAACTGACGCCCCGACGCGCATTTGGATAGCACCAAACAAGTCTCCCCGTGGTGCCAGAACGACGCCTTTCCCGCCGTTTTCAAGGGCCGGGTGTGTCAACCCTCAAAGATATGTGGAAAGGCCGGAAGAAATGTCGAGCGATCAATATTCACGTTCGAAGAAGATGCCGCCCTTGGCCTCGCCGCCATCGTTGGCCTCGCCGCGCAGCTTGACGCCCCTGCCTATGTCGAGATCGATCTTGGCTTTGCCGGAGCCGGCCTTGTCGCCCTTCTCCAGGGAGAAGTAGGTGCGGTCGTTGAGGTACTTGCCCGCCGCTACCGACGTGCTGCCGTCCTCGTTGGTGCGGATGTCGAGATCGTCGACGCCGACCGCGCTACGCAGCGACTGAAGAAGCGACGAGCTGCCGCCAGCGCCGGCGAGCGAAGCCGCCGCGTCGGCGAGCTGCGCGATCTGCAGCGGCGAGAGATTCGACAGCGAGCGGCCGAAGATCAGCCGCGCCAGCACCTCGTCCTGAGGCAGGGCAGGCA
Source organism: Pseudomonadota bacterium (assembly GCA_023428515.1). The sequence goes on from JAEYXI010000496.1 coordinate 2,543, forward strand.
TCGAGGAGAAGTCGAAATGCGGATTGTTGGCCGGACCGGAGACGGTCACCGTCACCGTCGTGTCGCCGACTTCCGAGTCCGCCGCGAAATCGAGGTTCGGCACCAGCGATCCCGCGAAGTTGATTGTGCCGCGCGTAAAAGTGAGACGCCTGCCGAGCAGGGAGAGCCGGCCACGCCGCAGCGTGAATTCGCCGACAGCCTGCGGTGCAGCGGTCGAGCCGGTGAGCTTCAAGCTGCCGCCGAGCTCCGCATCGAGACCGCGGCCGGTGACGAAGATCTGGTTGTTGGCGTTGACGGTGAGGTCGAGCGTCAGTGCCCCCGAGCCGCCGCCGCTGGCTGTCGACGGCGACAGCGCCTCCTGCTGCGCCCTCACGGCTTTCGTCTCGTTCTTGTGCCTCACGTCGAGCGCGGCGAGCGAGCCGGGCAGCCGGTCGGGAACGGTGATGACGGTCTTCTCGAGATTGATCGTGCCCGACAGAGTCGGCTGCGAGACCAGCGGCCCCCGGATAGCGAGGTCGCCGTTCATGGTCGTCGTGACGACGCGGCCGTCCGTGTAACGCCCGTCCGTGATCCGCAATTTGATGTCGGCCGGGAAGCCGCTGCCGGCCGCCATGCCGACCGTGCCCGACCCGGAAAGGCTGCCGCCGGTCGACAGATTGCCGGTCAGCGTGCGGATCGTCGCCGTGTTGTTCGCCATCGCGATCTCGGCGCGGATGTCGTTGATGGCGATGCCCGACGCCGCCGCCACGAAACGCGCGCCCGACGTGGACAGCGAGCCGCCGATAACAGGCGAGTTGAATGAGCCGCGTACCTGGACATTGACGTTCGAGGTGCCCGTCAGCGACAGGCCGGAGGGCGCCAGCTTCGACGCCAGGAAGGAGAACGGCACGCCGCCTGAGAAATCGAGCGACAGCGCGCGCGAGCCTGTGTCCACCGTGCCGCCACCGTTGATGCCAAGCCCGGAACCGTCCGCGGCGTTGGCCCGAAACTGCAGCCGGCCGCCGGAGAAGTCTCCGCTCGAATTGATGGTGAAGCCGCCAAAGCCCGCGGCGCGCGTCTGCGCCGTCTGCGCGCCTCTCCAGTCGAACGAGTAGCCGACCGCCGGGTTGGCCGCAGCACCGGTGACCCTGGCAGTGCCGGAGATGGTACCGGCAGCGTTGAGGCCAGGTGCGAAATTATTCACGACCGAGGCCGGCACCGCCGTCAGCGTCGCGTTGAGGTTGAGGGTCGAGCCGGCGGTTCCGGACACCACGACATTGCCGCCACCTATGTCGAGCGCGACCTTGTCGAGTGTGGTCGTGCCGTTCGCGATCTCGACACGCGAGGCGCGCGCCAGCCTAGCCCGGAGCCCACGCACGGTGGCCTCGCCCGTGGCGAGTTCGATCACCGTCCGGCCGTTCGCCACCTGCACACGACCCGATGCGCGCGCCGGGATATCCGCCACCGTCGCGCCGCCGTCAAAGCCGGTCCAGCCGGCCTGCTGGGTGAGCCTGACGTCGATGCCTTTCACCACCGTCTTGCCGGAGGTGACCGTCGCCGCCTGAACGCGACCGGACACGTTAGGCG
>JAEYXI010000008.1 GCA_023428515.1 Pseudomonadota bacterium
TGCTGGAGGTCGGCCGCGCGCGGGTCGACGGTGAAGCAGGCGACTCGCTCCTTTCGGAGGCGGAAGAGCTGATCGCGGAAGCGATAGGAAGGCCAACGGGAAAGTAGGAAGCAGTGAGAGGGGCCGAACCGATCTTCTTGCCGGGCGCGGCGCATACCGAGATCGCGGTGGCGGGCGAGGCCGCGCTCTGCGACCGCCGCGGCGCGCTCTATTTCCCCTGTCACGGCCTGCTCTGCGTCTCCGACCTGCATCTGGAGAAGGGCTCTTCCTTCGCCCGGCGCGGCATGCTTGTGCCGCCCTATGACACCGCCGCTACGTTGCTCCGGCTTCAGGCCGTCATCGACCACTACCGGCCGAAGATCGTCGTCAGCCTCGGCGACAGTTTCCATGACGATGAAGGGTCATCAAGGCTGCCGAGCCAGATGCGGCTCGACTTGTCCGCGCTGATGGCGGGACGCGACTGGTTCTGGGTATCGGGCAACCACGACCCGAGCCCTCCGGCCGGGCTGCCGGGCGATACGGTCGAGGCGCTGGCGGTGGGCGCGCTCACCTTCCGCCACGAGCCGTCGAAGAAATCTCCTCCCGGCGAAATCGCGGGCCACCTGCACCCTTGCGCGCGCATCGTGCAGCGCGGCCGCTCGGTGCGCCGCCGCTGCTTCGCCTCCGACGGTGAGCGCATCGTTATGCCGGCCTTCGGCGCCTACACCGGCTCGCTCAACGTGCTCGACCGCGCCTATGCGGGGCTTTTCCGGGAAGACGGGCTGATGGCCTACATGATCGGCGCCAGCAAGGTGTTCGCCATCGCTGGCGCGATGCTCCGGCCGGGTTAGGCCTTGGCCCGAAGATAGTCTCGCGCGAGCATCGCATGCCAGCCTTCGGTCGGCCATCTATTTTCGCCCCTGGCCCGGCCAGGAGATGCGTAGATGCCATGTAGTGTAGCATTCTCATCGAGAAGCGCGGCAGCTCTGTCGATTTCTTCTCCCTGTTGCAGGGATGCAAGCTTCTCTGCTTCGGGGTCGAGGACCACGTAGAGTAATTCGATGCCGGCCACATCGATGCTGAGCTTGGGATCACTGATGTCTGGATGGATACCGATTTCTACGCTGTCGGGATTCCATATTCCTGAACCAAGCATGGCGGACGGACGGTCGCGGATCGGTAGATCATCCAGCGAGAGCCGCAGCAGCGGACAGAAGTCATGAAATTGTGTCCCGTTGACTTCAGCCGGATTGATTTTGAGTGACGCGATCCTGTGAGGCGGCTCCGACGAGAACGAAATCTCGAGATCGGAATATCCCCAATCCAGCGGGAACGCGGAGTCCCGTGCATCGGTGATCCACCAGCCGGGTGGCCCAAGGAGATCGGCGATGTCGAGCAATGCAAGGTCGAACGAGACCGGTCCAAGGACGCCGGTCTGCAGAAATTCGTGCAGCGAGGCAGTCTGCCGCTTGAAGTTACGACGCGCCACGCCTCAATCCTTCCTAAACACGATGCGCCCTAGCCATCCTGTCACCACGGCGAGCAGCGTCGCCAGGATGCCGTAGCTTGGTCCGTGGTTGGTGGAGAAGCGGTAGATCGTCTGCTCGAAGCCGGACTTCACGATCGACAGCTGCGCCGAGCTTTCCTTGATGAACACGCCGTTCTTGAACAGGAAGGCGCGCGCCTTGTGCGTCCCCACGGGCACGCTGGGTGACAGCGGCAGCGATGCCCGGAACAGGCTCTGCGACAGGAACTCGACGCCGCCGACGCGCATGTTGAAGAGGCCGGCCGCGGCCTTGCGGTCGCGCAGCGCCTGCCGGAACTCATCGATCGTCACGGGAGGGTCGGTGCGGTCGAGCGGCTCGATGTGCAAATTGTCCGCGCCGAGCGACAGCCGCTTGTAGCTGCCCGTATCGGTGATGTCCTGCGGCTGGCGCGTCGTCGCCACCGAATAGGAGACCGGCACGTTGGTGAAGGTCTCGGACTGCATGTTGACCCATACGCCGAGCACGCGGTCCTTGCGGCGCACCACGATATCCTGCGCCGGCCCTTCGAGGACGACGATGATGTCGTAGCGGCCCTGCCGGGCGACCAGCGGATCGGAATTGTCGACGGAGCCGAAGATGGTGAGGTCGGCGCCCCTGAAGTCCGCGGTGATCGTCACCTTGTTGGTCGAAAGGCCGATCTGGATCGCTTCCGGATTGGGGGTCGGCTGCTGCGGCCCTTCCTCCACGCCCCGGGCCGGCTCCTGCACGACGCCCTCCAGGGCCTCCTGCGCGAAGGTCGGCGCAATGAAGGCGGCCGTGGCGAGGAGCAGCACTGGAAGGAAGCGGCGCGCCATCTCAGAACCCGGGCGTCGCGAGTGAATAGATCGACTGCGGCTTCACGAAGAGGTCGAAGCCGAGCCTGAGCGCCACCGCTAGCACCAGCAGCGCCAGCAGCGCGCGCAGCTGCTCGCCGCGCAGGCGCTGCCCGGCCTTGGCGCCGTATTGCGCGCCGGCGACGCCGCCGATCATCAGCATGAAGGCCAGCACGATGTCGACCGTATGGTTGGTCGAGGCGTGCACGATGGTGGTGTAGGCGGCGACGAAGATGATCTGGAACAGCGACGTGCCGACGACGACGTTGGTCGGCACCTTGAGCAGGTAGATCA
>JAEYXI010000024.1 GCA_023428515.1 Pseudomonadota bacterium
GATGCCCGGGACCCAGTTGAGGATCCAGATATCGACCGGGGGCAGCCAGCCGCCGAGGAAGAGGATCGTCGTCAGCGCGCACATCAGAACGATCGCGACATACTCACCAAGGAAGAAGAGCAGGAACGGCGTCGACGAATATTCGACCATGTGGCCGGCGACGAGTTCCGATTCGGCCTCGACGAGGTCGAAGGGCGGGCGGTTCGTCTCGGCGAGCGCCGAGATGAAGAACACGATGAACATCGGGAACAGCGCCAGCCAGTTCCAGTCGAGCAGCGTGTTCGGCAGGCCGAGGTGTGTGCCGAGGCCGTCGCGCTGCGACAGCACGATGTCTGTCAGGTTGAGCGAGCCGACGGTGAGCAGGACGCAGACGATGACGAAGCCGATCGAGACCTCGTAGGACACCATCTGCGCGGCGGAGCGCAGCGCGCCGAGGAAGGGGTATTTCGAGTTCGACGCCCAGCCGCCCATGATGACGCCATAGACCTCGAGCGAAGAGATGGCGAAGACATAGAGGATGCCGACATTGACCGAGGCGATCGCCCAGCCTTCGCTGACGGGGATGACTGCCCAGGCGGAAATCGCCAGCACCGCCGAGACGAGCGGCGCCAGCAGGAACACGCCCTTGTTGGCGCCGGACGGGATGACGGGCTCCTTGAAGACGAATTTCAGGAGGTCGGCGAAGGCCTGCAGCGTGCCCCACGGGCCGACGACGTTGGGTCCGCGGCGAAGCTGCACGGCGGCCCAGATCTTGCGGTCGGCGTAAAGCAGATAAGCGACGCCGACCAAGAGGATGACGATCAGGACCACCGACTGCAGCAGGATGATCAGGACCGGCCAGACGTAGGTGAAGAAGAAGTCTTCCATCGTCTATTCCGCCGCCTGCCTGAAGCCGTTTTTCGCGAGCGCCGAGCATTCGGCCATGACGGCCGATGCACGCGCGATAGGGTTGGTGAGATAAAAATCCTTCACCGGTGAGGCGAAGCCGCCCTTGTTCAGCCGGCCGCCGAGGCGCGCCACCTTGCCGAAATCGGCAACGTCGCCATGCGCAACCTCATCGACATGAGCAAGATGCGCATACTCGCCATGGAGTTGCTTGCGCAGCGCTTGAAGCGAATCGAAGGGCAGCTTCTTGCCGAGCACGTCGGAGAGCGCGCGCAGGATCGCCCAGTCCTCCTTGGCTTCGCCGGGCGCGAAACCGGCGCGGCTCACCTGCTGCACGCGGCCCTCGGTGTTGACGTAGGTGCCCGCCTTCTCGGTGTAGGCCGCACCCGGCAGGATGACGTCGGCACGGTGCGCGCCGGCGTCGCCATGCGTGCCGATGTAGACGACGAAAGCCTCGCCGGCGGCGGTCATGTCGAGTTCGTCGGCGCCGAGCAGGAAGAGCACGTCGGTCCCGCCGAGCATGCCGGCGACGTCCTTGCCGCCCTTGCCCGGCACGAAGCCGATGTCGAGGCCGCCGACCCGCGCCGCGGCGGTGTGCAGCACGTTGAAGCCGTTCCAGTCGTCGCGGACAGCGTTGATCGCCTGCGCGAGCTTCGCAGCCTGGCCGAGGATCGCCGAGCCGTCGGTGCGGGCTAGCGCCCCCTGCCCCACGATGATCAGCGGGTGCGTCGCGCCCTTCAGCGTCTCGAAGAAGGAGCCCTCGCCGTCGGCCAGCGACTTCAGCGTCTCCGGACCTGCGCCAAGCTTTTCGTAGTCGTAGCGCGTATCGCCGACATCGCCGATCACGCCGACCGGCAGATTGCCCATCTTCCAGCGCTTGCGGATGCGGGCGTTGAGCACCGAAGCCTCGAAGCGCGGATTGGAGCCGATGATCAGCACCGCATCGGCCTGCTCGATGCCTTCGATGGTCGTGTTGAAGATGTAGCTCGCGCGTCCCAGCGACGGATCGAGTGCGGCACCGTCCTGGCGGCAGTCGATGTTTTCGGAGCCGAGCGACTGCATCAGTTGCTTCAGCGCATACATTTCCTCGACGGTCGCCAGGTCGCCGGCGATGGCGCCGATGCGGTCGGGCGCGGCCTTAGAGACAGCGTGCTTGATTGCGCCGAAGGCTTCCGGCCAGGTCGCCGGCACCAGCTTGCCACCCTTGCGGACATACGGACGGTCCAGGCGCTGCGAGCGCAGCCCGTCCCAGATGAAGCGGGTCTTGTCGGAGATCCACTCCTCGTTCACCTGGTCGTTGACGCGCGGCATGATGCGCATCACCTCGCGGCCACGGCTGTCAACGCGGATCGCCGAGCCGACCGCATCCATCACGTCGATCGATTCGGTCTTGGTCAACTCCCAGGGCCGCGCCGTGAAGGCGAACGGCCTGGAGGTCAGCGCGCCGACCGGGCAGAGATCGATGACGTTGCCCTGCAGTTCGGAGGTCATCGCCTGCTCGAGATAAGTGGTGATCTCGGCGTCCTCGCCGCGGCCGATCAGGCCGAGTTCGGAGATGCCGGCGACTTCGGTGGTGAAGCGGACGCACCGCGTGCAATGGATGCAGCGGTTCATGATCGTCTTGACCAACGGGCCGATATACTTGTCCTCGACGGCGCGCTTGTTCTCCTTGTAGCGCGAGGAGTCGACGCCGAAGGCCATCGCCTGGTCCTGCAGGTCGCACTCGCCGCCCTGGTCGCAGATCGGGCAGTCGAGCGGATGGTTGATGAGCAGGAA
>JAEYXI010000442.1 GCA_023428515.1 Pseudomonadota bacterium
GCCTTGACCAGCGTGATCGACGAGCCCTTGGCCCAGTTGTCGAACCTGAACGGCCCGGTGCCGACGGGCTTTTCCTTGTTGGTCTCGGCCGATTCCGGTGCAACGATCACGGCGTCGCCCCAGCCGAGATTATAGAGGAAGGAGCCCTGCGGGTTCTTGAGCGTTACCTTGACGGTTGTGGGATCGACGGCCTCTACGGTGTCGATGGCGGCGAACAGGGCCTTCTGAGCGTTGGTCGAATCGTCGGCGCGCGCGCGGTCGAGCGAGAACTTTACGTCATCGGCGTTGAAATCCGTGCCGTCATGGAATTTTACGCCGGTACGCAGCGTGAATATGTAGACCTTGCCGTCGTCAGACACCGTCCAGCTCTCAGCGAGTGCAGGCAGCACTTCGCCGCGTGGGCCGATGCGCGTCAGCCCTTCGAACACGTTGGCGTAGAGCACTTCATCGATCGCGGCCGCAGCACCTGCCGTCGGATCGAGATGCGGCGGCTCCAGCGGCATGCCGAGCACCAGGTCGGTTCGCGCAGCCATCGCCGCCGTGCTCGAGGCGAGCGCCACGACGGCTGCTGCAACGACTGATTTCCAAGGGCTCATGGCTGTGCTCTCCCGTTCCGTAACGTCGCGAGGATAGAAGCGCGAATTGTGAGATCAGTAAATCAGCTTTGTCGCGAACGCGAGACGAGAACGGAAATGTTTTTCTAATTCAAAAGGTTATGCCGATGGTGCGTTGCATTTTCGGCCACTCCCTACCTGCCTTTGCCGCGCAGCAGACGGTCGAGGCCGACAGCCATGACCTTGGCGGACTCCACCATGTCGGCGATACCAACCCATTCGTCCGGCCGATGTGCAAGGTCGAGTATGCCAGGCCCATAGGCGATGCAGTCGTGCAGGTGGCCGATGCGGGTGACGTGCTTCTGGTCGTAGGTGCCTGGCGAGATGACATATTCCGGCTCGCGGCCGAAGACCTCGCGGATGCCTTCTGCGACCGCCGCGGCGACCGGCGCGTCACGCTCGGTCATCAGCGGCAGCACTTCCATGATGTCGCGGATCGTGTAGTCGAATTTCCTGCGGCTGCCCTTCAGCCGGTCGAGAACGGTGACGACCTCGTCCTTCACTTCGGCGAGCGTTTCCTCCAGCAGGAAGCGACGGTCGATCACCATGCGGCAGGAGTCGGGCACGTTGGGCGAGGGCAGACCCGAATAGTCGTCGGTCTGGCCGCCATGGATGGCGTTGATGTTCATGGTCGAGCGTCGCGCGCCCTCCGGGACGACCGGCATGCGCGTGCGTTTCTGGTCGAGCGCCGGGAAAAGCTCCTCTTCGAAGGCATGGATCACCGCGCCCATGTGGCGCACCGCGCAGTCGCCGAGGAAAGGCATCGAGCCGTGCGCCATCTCGCCCTTGGTCTCGATCTCGGCCCACCAGACGCCGCGGTGTCCCAGGCAGATGCGGTCCTTGTTCAATGGCTCGGGGATGATGACGTGGTCGACCTTGGGTTTTGAGAAATAGCCCTTTCGGGCCAGATAGGCGACGCCGCCGAAACCGCCGGATTCCTCGTCGACTGTTCCCGATATCTCGATGGCGCCGGGGAAGTCCGGATTGACGTCCATGAAGGCTTCGGCAGCGATGATCGAGGCGGCGAGCCCGCCTTTCATGTCGCAGGCGCCACGGCCATAGACCCGGCCGTCCTGCACCACGCCAGCAAAGGGATCGACGGTCCAGCCGTCGCCTGCCTCGACGACGTCGATATGCGAATTGAAATGGACGGTCGAGCCGCGTGTCCTGCCGTCGAAGCGTGCGACCACATTGACGCGCGGATAGCGGTCGCTATCGCCGGGGGTGCCTTCCGCCCGGATGAACTCGACGCCGAAGCTGCGCTTCCTCAGCCGCTCGGCGATGTATTCCGCGCAGGGGCGATAGGCGTCGCCGGGCGGATTGATGGTCGGGAAGCGGATCAGATCGACGGCAAGCGCCGTCAATTCGTCGGTGCGTTCCTCGATCGTCCGGGCAAGCCTCTCGTCCATGTTTCCGAATTGAGCAGTCTGCCCGGCCAGTGGCAAGCCCGACGTTGCGGCAATGCAACTGTCACGCGAAATTGTTCAAATTTGCCCGACGAGGTTGGCGAAAACCTCAGAGTTTGGGTGTAGGAGCATTCTGTCCCGTTCAGACGGTCATATATCCTCAGAACCGGGCAGGAGGGGTAGATGAAAAACTCGATTCTCTTGGCGATGGCTTTCGCCGCGATGCTTTTCGGCGCGACGACGCAAGGCTGGGCGGCAACCCTTGTCGCACGCGTCGATGTCTCGAACCAGACGATGACTGTCAGCAAGAATGGCCGCGTGATCCACCGGTGGAAAGTATCCACCGCGCGTCCCGGCTACTGGACGCCGCGGGGCTCATGGAGCCCCAAGCGGCTGCACCGCATGTGGTATTCGCGCAAATACGACATGTCGCCGATGCCCTATTCGGTGTTCTACCTCGGCGGCTACGCGATCCATGGCACCAACTACGTGAAGAGCCTCGGACGTCCGGCCTCGCATGGCTGCATCCGGCTGCAGACGGCGAACGCCGCGCAGTTCTATTCGCTCGTGCAGCAGGTCGGCCGCGGCAACACCAGGATAACCGTCGTCAACTGACGCAGCAGGTTAGGTTGTGGGCCGGAGCCCGAGGAGGGTTATCCGGCCTTGCGCGCCGTCCCGGTGCGCGACCTGGACTTGTTTTTCCAGCGCCGCGGGCGCCTCTTGCGGCTCATCGCCCAGCGCTTGTGGAACCACATCCACTGGCCGGGATGTTCGCGCACCCAGCCTTCGACGATGTCGTTCAGAAGCTGGCTGGAAGCAGCGATGTCGATATCGCCGTCGGCATCGCGGACAAGCTCGATCGCCTCGTGGATCTCCAACCGATAGCGATGGCCCGGCAGGCGTATGCAGCGGGCCGGGTGAACCGCGCACTCGAAGCGGCGCGCGAGCATCGGAACCACGGGATTGGTTTCGCAGGGACGGTCGAAAAAGGTGGTGTGGACGCCGCCGGTGAATTTCTGGTCGACGAGCGCCCCGACATTGCCTCCCCTTTCGAGGATGGCCGCCAGCGCAAAGGCCGCGCCGGCCCGCGTCTCCATCAACTCGCCCATCGTGGAACGCCGCGTCGAGAGGACGTAGTCGGCGATGTAGGGATTGTTCGGGGGGCGAAAGAGCGCCGTCACTTTCAGGCCGTGCACGGAAGCCGCGATCGGCAGAAGCTCGAAATTGCCGAGATGGCCGGTGAAGAGGATGTGCGGCTTCTTTTCGGCAGCGAGGCGCACGAAGAGGTCTTCGCCGACGATTTCGATGCGCCCGGTGCCGCGATTGTCGGGGTCGAAGTCGAAAAGCTGGTCGAGGAATATGTATTCCGCGGCAAGGCGGGCCATGTTGTCCCACATTTCGAGCGCGATCGCCTCGATCTCCGGCTCGGATTTCTCGGGGTAGGCCTGCCGGAGATTGTCGAGGGCAGTACGGTGGCGGCCGAACCAGGGGCCGATCTTCCTTGCCGCCGCTGCGGCGAAATCCAGCGCCTTCTCCGGGGGAAGCTTCCTGAGCAACCAGATGGCGCTGAGCGCAAAGCGGGCAATCAGCCAGTGGTTGACCCGCCGGAGCGACTGCATGGCGCGGTAGCGGAGAATGGCGAGTTTGCCGTACTTCAACGAACGAGCTTCCTCAGCCGACGCGCAGCACGATCTTGCCAAACACGTCGCGGCTTTCCATGCGCTTCAGCGCTTCGCCGATGCCGTCGAAATCGACTTCCGTGTCGATGACGGGCGAAACCAGTCCGGCGGCCATCTTCTGCATGGCGTTGGCCATGATCTCCATGCGGCAGCCGAACGAGCCGAAGATCTTCAGCTGCTGCTGGAACAGCATCATCAGGTTCATGTCGGTGGAGACGCCTGAGGTCGAGCCGCAGGTGACGAGGCGGCCGCCACGCTTCAGGCACAGCATGGAGCCGGCCCAGGTGTCCTTGCCGACGTGCTCGAAGACGACGTCGACGCCCTTCTTCTTGGTGATCTTGCGCACCACGCCCTCGAAGCGGTCCTCGCGGTAGTTGATGACGTGATCGGCGCCGAGGGCCTCAGCCTTCGCCATCTTGTCCGCCGAGCCGACCGTGGTGATGACGGTGCAGCCCATCTTCTTGGCGAGTTGGATCGCGGCGGTGCCTATGCCGGAGCCGCCGGCATGGACGACGATCGTCTCGCCGGGCTCAAGTTTCGCGTTGTCGAACAGCATGTGCTCGACGGTACCGTAGGTGACAGGCGTGACCGCCGCACCGATCGCGCCGACGCCGGGCGGGGCAGGGACCAGTAGCCTGGCGGGCAGGTTGATCTTCTCCTGCGCGAAGCCGTCGAGATGAAAGCCGTGCACGCCGGAGACGTGTTCGCAGAGATTGTCGCGGCCTTCGCGGCAGTTGCGGCAGAGCCCGCAGGTGCGGGCGCCGTAGATGGCGACGAGCTGGCCCGGCAGCAGGTTGGATACGCCGGGGCCGACGGCCTCGACCTCGCCGGAGGCCTCCGCGCCGATGGTCAGCGGCAGCTTGCGCTTGGCGAAGGCCATGCCGCGCCAGCCCCATACGTCGATGTGGTTGAGTGCGACCGCCTTGATCCTGAGCGTCACTTCGCCGAGCGCGGGCGCTGGTGGTTCGGCCACGTCCACCGTCTCCAGACGGCGGTCCTCGATCAATTGCAAAGCGCGCATGGGGCGTGCGGATTCCCTGCTTTTCGGAAGGCTGGGGCGTTTTCGCCCGAAGGCGACCGCTTAGACGGGTTCCCGCGCCAAGACAAGGCAGGTGTTCTGCCCGCCGAAGCCGAAGGAGTTTGAGAGCACGGTGCGCACTTCGGCAGAACGCTTCACGTTGGGCACCACGTCGAGCTCGATCGCCGGGTCGGGATTGTCGTAGTTGATGGTCGGCGGGATGACGCCCTCGCGCATGGTCATCAGCGAGAAGGCGGCCTCGATGGCGCCCGCGGCGGAGAGCGTGTGGCCGATCATCGACTTGTTCGAGGAGATCGGCATGGACTTGATGCGCTCGCCGAACACCGTCGAGAGCGACAGGTGCTCCATCTTGTCGTTCTCGGGCGTCGAGGTGCCGTGTGCGTTGACGTAGTCGATCTCGTCCTCGGCGAGCCCGGCATCGGCCAGGGCGGCACGAACGGCGGCGATGGCCGGAGAACCATCAGGCTTGGAGCGGGTGCGATGGAAGTCGTCGGCGCGTTCGCCGCAGCCGCGCAGGATGCCGAGCACGGTCGCGCCGCGCGCCAGCGCGCTTTCAAGCGATTCCAGCACGAGGGCGGCAGCGCCCTCGGCGATGACGAAGCCATCACGGTCGCGCGAAAAAGGCTTCGAAGCCTTTTCGGGGACATCGTTCTGGGTGGACAGCGCGGAGAGTAGCGAGAAGCGGATCAGCGCCTCGGCGGTGACCGAGCCGTCGGCGCCGATCGAGAGCGCGCGGTCGCATTCGCCGCGCCGGATAGCTTCGACGCCGAGCTGGATTGCTGTCGCGCCCGAAGCGCAGGCGGTGGAGAGCGTGATCGGAAGCCCGGTCGTGCCGAGTTCGTCGGCGAGACGGTCGGCGATCGAACCGAATTGCGAGGTCTCGAAGACCTCGAGCGAATTCAGCCCGCGCGCGATCTGCAGCACACGATCGGCGGCCGAGCCGTCACGGCCGGCTGCGTAGAGGTTGAAGCGGTCGGCCCAGTCGAGTTCGACCGGCGGCGACGCCAGAAACAGCGGACCGCCGAAATCCTGTGCAGACAGGCCCGATTCGCCGATCGCCTCGCGCGCGGCCGTGTCCGCCAGCTCGTAAGTGAGCGGGCTCGCGCCCTTGGAGCTGGAGGTGAGGAAATCGACCGTGCCGCAGATCCGCGTGTTGAGGTGGTCCGTCGGGAAGCGCGTGATCGGATGGATGCCTGAACGCCCTGATGTCAGCGCTTCCCAGTTATCCTTCTTGCCCACGCCGAGCGAGGTGACGATGCCGATGCCGGTGACGGCGACCACCGGCCTTCCAAGGTGATCCGTGAGCTTGGCCATGAAAAAATCCCCGGCAGGTCAGTCCGCGGCCAGAACCCGCGCGACACCCTCAAACTGGTGATAACCGACGGTCGTTGCAAGGACGGCCGACGTGTCGCCCTCGAACGGCTTCTCGCTGTCCGCATCGAAGACTGGATAGGACGAACGGTTGTGGACCGCCAGCGCCGCCAGCGCGACGGCGAAGGGGAACTGGGCCTCCTTCAGGTGCCCGACCACGGTCGAGAAGGCACGTGGCGTGACGTTGGGCAGCGCGTCGAGCGCGTTGCTTTCGGCGGCGGTCGCTGCGTTTGCGCCGGATGCGCCGGACACGGCCATGATTTTGCTATCGCCGGCAGCTTTCGCCACGAGCGCGCCGATTGCTGTCGCGAGGTCTTCCTTGCGACGGCGTGCGCGGCCGGAGTGGACCGGTCCGAGCTGCGCATAGGCCTTGCGGCCGCGCTTCTCGGCGTGCTCGCGCGATTCCAGCACCAGGAATGCGCCACCCGAACCGCTGACCAGGCCGCCGCCTTCCGAAGCCTGGCGCTGCCAGACCGGAGCCCAGGGGCCGCGGTGGAGATAGCCTGCGAGTTCGTAGCCGAGCAGCATATCGTGGTGCTCTGTCTGGAAGGCGCCTCCGACCAGTACGTGAGAGGACTGGCCCGAGCGTATGCGCGCGGCCGCCGTCTCGATCGCCGAGACACCCGCGCCTTCCTCGCCCATGAAGGTGCGGGAAGAACCGGTGACCTTGTGGACGATGGAGATGTTGCCGGCGAGCAGGTTGGAGAGCTGCGCCAGGAAGAGGGTGGGGCGCAGGTCGGTGGTAAGCTTTTCGTTGAGGAGCACGCCGCGATCGTTTCGCGTCGCCGAAGCTTCCAGGATCGAGGCGTCGACCGCCTCGTCGCGCTCGCCGCCGCCGGCCGCGACCACCATGTCCATGGTGGCGCAGAGCGTCTCGTCCTTGATGGCGGCGTCATCGAGCGCAAGGCCAGCGGCATAGGTTCCGAGCCGCTGCCAGGTCTCCATTTGACGCTGGTCGCCGCGCTTGGGGATCTGCAGGCCCCAGTCGATGGCGGGCAGGGGATGCACGATGTACGGCATGAAGCGCGCATCGTCGAAAACGGGCTCCGGCCTGTCATCGGTCAGCGCCCGCCAATGCGCATCGACCCCTTCGCCGAGCGCGGAAACCAGCCCTATGCCGGTGATGAGGACGTCATTCTTGTCCATGATGCGCCGTTTCCGCTCAAACGGCCGAGGATCGGAGCATCAGGCCGCCTTTGCGGCGACCAGCCCGTCGATCTTGGCGCAGAGGTTCTTCATCAGAAAGTATTCGTCGGTCGAGACCTTGCCGTCGTTGACTTCCTGCGTCCACTTCTCAAGCGGCACCTTGATGCCGAATTCCTTGTCGATCGCGAAGACGATGTCGAGGAAATCCAGGCTGTCGATGCCCAGATCGTCGATCGTGTGGCTTTCGGGGGTGATCGTGTTGATGTCGATCTCGCTCGTATCAGCGATGATCTTGGCGACTTTCTCGAAAGTGGTCGGCACGGTTCTTCCTTCAAATACCGGCTGGCCCAGGCAGGGGATGGACGACATAGGGAGCGAAACGCTCTTCGTCGGTGACCGGCTCCGGCCTGTCGGCGGTCAGCTTCCGCCAATGCGCGTCGACGCCCTCGCCGAGAGCGGAAACCAGGCCGATACCGGTTATGAGAACGTCGTTGGGGCTCATCGCGCCGTTCCGTTCAAACGGCCGCAGCCATCAGCCGGCCTTTGCGGCGACCAGCCCGTCGATCTTGGCGCAGAGGTTCTTCATCAGGAAATATTCGTCGGTCGACACCTTGCCGTCGTTGACTTCCTGCGTCCACTTCTCGAGCGGCACCTTGATGCCGAATTCCTTGTCGATCGCGAAGACGATGTCGAGGAAATCGAGGCTGTCGATGCCCAGATCGTCGATGGTATGGCTCTTCGGGGTGATCGTGTCGCGGTCGATCTCGCTCGTCTCGGCGATGATGTCGGCGACCTTGTCGAATGTCGATGTCACTGTGATTCCCTCAATAGTCGGGGCGCCTTTCGGCTAAGGCGGCTGTCTAGTCCGTTTTTGCCGACAGGAAAAGGGCCGCGGGCAAAAAG
>JAEYXI010000043.1 GCA_023428515.1 Pseudomonadota bacterium
TGTAGGGCCTCACCGGGTCGAGCCGCGCGGCGCGCTGCTCCTCGCTCCACCAGTGGGGCGGCCCGGAACCCTCGTCGTCGAAGGTCACGGCCGCAGGATCCCACCGCTCGATCGAGAAGACATCCCAGCCATAGTGCTGGAAGAGCACGACCGGCCGCCCGTCGGCGGCATGCTGCTTGAGATCCTGCGCGAGCCAGCCGAGCGAACTCACCGCGCCCTTGTCGGTGTCGCCGCCGAAGCGATGCAGTTGCACGAGATGCAGCCCGTCCCAGTTCCAGGAGTAGCAGTCGGAGGCGACGTCGTAATTGTCGGCCGGCACGGTCGGCTTGAAGAACAGGCCCGGCCGGTGGTTCATCTCGACATAGTCGCGCAACTCGCGCCGGTACCAGTCGATGTCGTCCTTCGGCCCGTCCTGGTCGAGGTCGTGGTTGCCGAGCCCGGCATAGACGGGGAAATGCACCTCGTCCTCGCCGTCGCCCTGCTGGTAGCGCTGGCTGAACTGGAGGAGCTGGAAACCTTCCTCCGGTTCAGCCCGCTGGCCGCCGCCGTCATCCGTCATGTCGCCGGCAAGCACGATGCCGCGCGGCAGGGCTATCCTTTCGCCGGCCGAACGCAACCCGGTCGCCGCACCGCCGATCTCCTCCGGCCACGCCACGTCCCCGATCCGGTTGAGCGCGCGTATGTGGCGCAGCAGGTTCTCGTCGGTCTTGCCCTCCTCCTTGCAGTTCGGACTAAGCCCGTCCCGCGTGCGGCAGGCATGCACGTCGTTGATGAAGAGGAAGGTCACGTCGGTCGACGGCTGCGCGCGGGCAGCACGACCGCAGCCGAGCACAGCGAAACCCGCCATGCCGGCGAGCATGCTGCGGCGGGAGAGATGAAACCTCGGCGTCAATCCGATTCCCCACGAGTTGCAGCCCGTTCGCCCAACGCCCCAGCATGCGTCATCAAGCAGGCAGGCTGCAAGATGCCGGGTTACGTGCCGCCGGGATCTCAGTCGGCCGGATCGGCCTCGCCGGGCCATTCGCCTCTTGCCATCATGGCCGCCTGTTCCAGGCTGATGCGCTTCACCGTCAGGTCGGCATGCCGATGCACCAGCTCCCAGCCGGTAGCCGTGCGGCGGAACACCAGCGTGACGCGCAGCGGCCATTCTTGGTCGGGCAGCCCGCCCACCTCGCCGTGCTGATGCTCGATCGTCACCAGCACGGCGATGTCGCCAGGTTCCTCGCCGGACGCGTAGGACTGCACCAACTCGACGTCGGCCTCGCCATTCTTGAAATAGTCGGCGATCCCCTTGGCCCATTCCGGGCTGCGGTTGAAGCCGCGCGCCACCTCGCCGCCGAAAGGCTGCATCAGGGTGAAGTCGTCGGCGACGTCGACGAAAGTGAGATAGGCGGCGACATCACCGCGGATGAAAGCCCGCACCGCTTCCTGGCTCCGGCTGACCAGTTCGGCGGGCGCGCGCCGGATCGCGGGGCCGGCTGCTGTACCGACAAGCAGGTCGCTCTCGTCCGCTTCTGCCTGTGCCATGAGCGGCAGCGCGAGTGCTGCGGTCATCGCCGCGCGCCGGCTGATCGACGCCCTGGCCGGTTCGCGGCGGTGCGGCTTGGCGCTCTTCTCGGCGCCGGAAATATCCTGTTCTCTGGACATCCTGAAAATCCTCGTTGCTGCAGCCCAGCGGCTGCGGGCGAGGCAATCCCACTTTCCCTACCATGCATCCAGTGATACGATTTCACTGATATGCTGCATGAAATTAATCTTAGTCGTATCGACCTCAACCTCTTCGTGCTGTTCGAGGCGGTGCGGGAGGAGGCTCATGTCGGCCGCGCAGCGGAGCGGTTGAACCTCTCGCCGTCGGCCGTCAGCCACGGCCTGTCGCGGTTGCGCCGCCTGCTCAACGATCCGCTGTTCCTGCGCACGCCGAAAGGCGTCGTGTCGACGGAGCGCGCCGAGGAACTCGCCGGCCCGATTGTCGAGATACTCGCCCAGGCAAGGCGCGTCGTCGCCACCGCCGAGCCCTTCGATCCCGCTACGTCGGTTCGCCGCTTCACCATCGGCGCGCCCGACGGTGCGCTGGCCGCGATCCTGTTGCCGCTGCTCGACCGTCTGCGCGAGGCAGCGCCGTCCATCGATATCGCCATCCGTCAGGTGTTGCCGCTGCCCGGCCAGGTGGAAGCCGACCGCGCTTGGAGCGTCGGGCTCGCCGACCTTGAATCGCGTGCGCTGGATATCGCTATCCTGCCGGTCGAGGGCGCACCGGCACGCTTCGCGCTCCACCCACTCTTCGCGGAAGAATTCGCCATCGGCATGCGCAAGGGGCATCCCTTCGCGAAGCGGCCGTCGCTCGATCGCTATTGCGAGGCACGCCACCTTGTCGTGTCGATGACGGGCGATCCCTACGGCTTCGTCGACAAGGCGCTGGCCGAGCACGGCCGCTCGCGCCGCATCGCGCTGACCGCGCCGAACTTCATGCTGGCGCTGGCGCTTATCGCCGACAGCGACATGCTCGCGGCGCTGCCGAAAAGCCTGCTTTCGCGCAACGCCCAGCGTTTCGGCCTTCAGTCCGTCAAGGCGCCCTTACCCCTGCCTGGCTTCCAGATCAGCTCGGTCGCGACGCGTGCCGCGCTGACAGACGCCGGCGTCGCTTGGCTGTTCGAAACGCTAAGCAAGCTGTCCCTCGGCTAGAGACATAGGTCCTAGTCGTCGAATTCTCCTGAAAGGCCGCGCTTCCAGTAAGAGGTGACCAGGCTTCGGCCTTTCGGCAATTCGACGACGCGCTTCAGATGGTCTCGCATCGAGCGGGCCGCTGAAAACTCGCATCCGGCCCAGATATAGGCGCCGGCGTCTCGGGCATCCGCTCCCAGGGCGGACAGCGTGTCGGCAAGCAGCGTCGTCGTGCCGGCCGGGCGGCCGCCACGCGACAGCCAGTTCACCTCGATCCCAGGGCGTGCGGCAATGTCCTGCCGTTCGCCGTCGTCTGCGACCTCGATGAATGCCCTGGCGGTTGCGCTGGAGGGCAGTTCCTCGAGCATGCGCGAGATTGCCGGAAGCGCCGTTTCGTCGCCGAGAAACAGATAGGCCGGCGCCGCTTTCAGATTGCCGCCGCCGGGGCCGGTCATGCCGACCGTCATGCCGGCCTCCGCGGCCAATCCGAAATGGGCGCCCGGCATGTCGTCGCCCTCATGCAGCACGAAATCGATGTCGATCTCGCCCGCCGCAACGTCGATGCGCCGGATCGTGTAGACGCGCGAGGCCGGGCGCTCGCCTTCCGGCCATGCCTGTCTTCCGTCGGTCGCCATGACCGGCCAGACGACCTTCATGCCGGGACGCGGCGGAAGCAAAAGCCGCACATGGATGCCGTCATGGCTGAAGCGCGCGAGGTCATGCCCGGCCAGCGTCAACCGCCGCATGCGCGGCGTCACCAGCCTTGCCGAAACGACGCGCATCTCGCGGAAATAGGGCAGCGGGGCGCCGGCGCGGATGCCGCCGGACCAGGAGATGTCTGGCGTTTCGCCGGGCGCATACTCCAGCACGTGCTCGGCCACGCTCCATTGCAGGAATGAGAGCGAAGTCTCGTCGCCTGCCTCTACCTCGAATGCGATTCCGCCGGGCTTCAGCGCGGCCGACGCCCGGCCGATATCGAATCGGACAGACCAGGCGCCGCCGCCGCCGGACAGCTCGCCATGCTCGCCCATATGGTCGAGCAGGCGCTGCATCACGGCATCCGGCGTCTTGAGTGGAATGAGCGTGGCGGCGCGCAGCCGATACCTCGCGTCTATGGTCATCGTCGGTTCCTCAGTTGGCCGCCTGTTCGCTGCCCGCCGCGGCGGTTTCCGAGTCTTCGCGCCGGAACGACGAAAGCCGTCCGAGAAGCAGCACCGTCGGCGCTGCGGCGACGGCGATCGCGCAGGCTCCGGCGAAGAAAGGCGCATAGCCGAGATACTCGGCGACGTAGCCCGCAATCACGCCGCCCGCCATGCTGACCAGCGCGTCCATTGACTGGAACAGCGTGAAGTCGATGCCGCCCTGTCTGGGGTCGGACAAGCGCATGAACTCGGCGTAGAGCGCGACGAAGCCGAAGGCCATGATGGCCGACGAACTGAGCACCGCGATTGATGCAAGCAGCATGGGCGAGGCGCCTGGGACGAGATCGTAGCCGGCGAAGAATGCAAGGGCGCAGGCCTGCGCGATGAGCGCCACGACCATCGTTGCGACGGTCCCCCAGCGCCTCACCGCCGCGCCGCCGGCAAATGCCGCTGCGAAGCCGACGATCAGGCTGCCCGCGCCGTTGACGATGCCGATCGTCGCGAGGTCGAGCCCCTTATCGATGAGGAACGGCCCGAGCATAATGAGGCCGGACTTCTGCGCAATCACGAAGACTGCCGCAAGTGCAAGGCCACGCCAGATATCCCGGCGCGTCAGGGCGGATATCAGCGATGGCGAATGATGCCGTTCGGGGGCTCTGCCTCTCGGCGACGCGGCAAGCAGGAAGGGAAGGCCGAGCACGACGAGCAGCGCGATCATTGCCCACACGCCGAGGCTCCAGCCGGCGGCAGCGACGATCACCAGGAACAGACCGCCGCCGATAGCCGATCCCAGATAGGCGCCACCGACCTGCGCGGTGTTGACCCAGGCCTGGCCGCTCGCGGAGAAGCTCTCGACCGCATAGCCGTCGCAGGCGATGTCGACCGTCGCAGCGGCGAAGGCGACCAGCGTCAGGCAGGCGATGACCGGCATCAGCCGTTCGGGTCCGAGGAAGCCGAACGCCGCC
>JAEYXI010000052.1 GCA_023428515.1 Pseudomonadota bacterium
CCCTTGTAGGTATCGGCCGGGACGGTGTTCTTCGAGAAGAATTTGTACTCCTCGAGAATCTTGTCGACTTCCGGACCGGTCACAGGAACCAGCGTTATGTCGGTCGACGCCGCAAGCTCGGTGATCGCTCCCGCCGGGAAGCCGCCGACGAAGAAATAGGCATCGAGCCCGCCGTCCCGCATCTTCTCGCCGGAGGGACCAGGCTTGAGATATTCGGGCGAGATGTCCTGTTCGGTGATGCCGAAGGCGTTGAGCACGATCCTGGCATCCACGATCGTTCCCGAACCGGGCTCGTCGAGGGAGACGCGCTTTCCCTTGAGATCGGCGATCGACTTGATGCCGGCATCGGCGCGCGCCACGACGTGCAGCGTTTCGGGATAGAGCGTGGCGAGGAGGCGCAGGTCCTCGATCTTTCCCTTGCCTTCGAACAGCCCGGTGCCGCTGTGGGCCCAATAGGCGACATCGGACTGCGAGAAACCGGATTCCGAAGCGCCGCTTTGGATCGCATTTATGTTGGCCACCGAGCCGTTCGAGGAGTTCGCGGTTGCGACCAGGCCCTCGACGCCGCTGGCGCCGGTTGCCGAAATCGAGTTCGCGATCAGGCCGCCGATCGGAAAGTAGGTTCCCGACGTTCCTCCAGTGCCGATCCTGAAGAAGGCTTGCTGAGCCAAAGCGCGCGGTACGGTGGCGAGCAACGCCGATCCGATGACGAATGTGCGGCGAGAAACGACGAAAGACATCCTTACCAAGCTCCTTCCATGCAATCAGGCCGTGAAGTAAGCGCAACATGAGAAGCTAAGTCAACGCCTTGGGCGCGCTTTGTGTCGGGCAGGCGACCGGCGTGCGGCGCTATCTTGCGGCCAACAAAAAATGCCCCGCCTTGCGACGGGGCATTTTTGTTTTCGGATCGGCTCGTCCTCACCCATGTGAACGGGAGAGGTAAAGGCGTCGGCGCTTACGCCGCCTCTTCGGTCGCGACCGCGGCCGGTTTTGCGCGGAAGTTCAGCCGGTCGGAGCCGGAGGTGATCTTCACTTTCGAGCCGTCGCGGATCTCGCCCATCAGGATTTTTTCCGCGAGCGGATCCTGAAGCTCCTTCTGCATCACGCGCTTCAGCGGGCGCGCGCCATAGGCCGGGTCGTAACCTTTGTTGGCCAGCCAATCGATCGCGTCCTTCTCGAGGTCGAGCGTGATCTTGCGCTCCTCCAAGAGCTTCTCCAGCCGCGTTAGCTGGATCTCGACGATGCGGCCCATGTCCTGCCGGCGCAGCCGGTGGAACAGGACGATTTCGTCGATGCGGTTCAGGAATTCCGGCCGGAACGAGGCACGCACGGCATCCATGACCGGACCGCGCGCTGCATCGACATCCTCGTCCTCGCTGAGATTGACCAGATATTCGGAGCCGAGGTTCGACGTCATCACGATCAGCGTATTGCGGAAGTCGACCGTGCGGCCCTGGCCGTCGGTGAGGCGGCCGTCGTCGAGCACCTGGAGCAGCACGTTGAAGACATCGGGATGCGCCTTCTCGATCTCGTCGAAGAGCACGACCTGATAGGGCCGGCGCCTGACGGCTTCGGTGAGCGCACCGCCTTCCTCGTAGCCGACGTAGCCGGGAGGCGCACCTATCAGCCGGGCGACCGAGTGCTTCTCCATGAACTCCGACATGTCGATCCTGACAAGTGCATGCTCGTCGTCGAACAGGAAATCGGCGAGCGCCTTGGTGAGCTCGGTCTTGCCGACGCCGGTCGGTCCCAGGAACATGAACGAGCCGAGCGGCCGGTTCGGATCCTGCAGCCCGGCGCGAGCGCGCCTGACAGCCTTCGAAACAGCCTGAACCGCCTCGCCCTGGCCGACGACGCGCTTGCCGATCTCGTCTTCCATCCGGAGCAGCTTGTCGCGCTCGCCTTCGAGCATCTTGTCGACCGGAATGCCGGTCCAGCGGGAAACGATGTGCGCGACATGGTCCGGCGTCACGGTCTCTTCGACCATGCCGCCTTTCCCGTCCTGCGCCTCGGCCGCCGCGAGCTGCTTCTCCAGCTCGGGAATCTTGCCGTAGGCAAGTTCGCCGGCCTTCTGGAATTCGCCCTTGCGCTGCGCGATGGCGAGCTCGTTGCGAGCCTCGTCGAGCTGCTTCTTCAGGTCGGCGGCCAGCCCGAGCTTCTGCTTCTCGGCCTGCCACTTGGCGGTGAGCGCGTCGGACTCTTCCTCGAGCCCGGCCAGTTCCTTCTCGATGCGCAGCAGCCGATCCTTCGAGGCGTCGTCCTTCTCGAGCTTGAGCGCTTCCGACTCGATCTTCAGCTGCATGATGCGGCGGTCGACCTCGTCCAGCGCCTCGGGCTTCGAGTCGACCTGCATCCTGAGACGCGACGCGGCCTCGTCGACGAGGTCGATCGCCTTGTCCGGCAGGAAGCGGTCGGTGATGTAGCGGTTCGACAACGTCGCCGCCGACACCAGCGCGGAGTCGGAGATGCGCACTTTGTGATGCTGCTCGTACTTCTCCTTGAGGCCGCGCAGGATGGAGATCGTATCCTCCACCGTCGGCTCATCGACGAAGACGGGCTGGAAGCGGCGGGCGAGTGCTGCATCCTTCTCGACATGCTTGCGGTACTCGTCGAGCGTGGTCGCGCCGACGCAGTGCAGCTCGCCGCGAGCGAGCGCGGGCTTCAGGAGGTTCGACGCGTCCATCGCGCCGTCAGCCTTGCCGGCGCCGACCAGCGTATGCATCTCGTCGATGAAGAGGATGACGCCACCGGCGGCCGCCGTGACTTCCGCAAGCACGGCCTTCAGGCGCTCCTCGAACTCGCCGCGATATTTCGCACCGGCGATCAGCGCGCCCATGTCGAGCGCCATCAGTTGCTTGTCCTTGAGGCTCTCCGGCACGTCGCCGTTGACGATCCTGAGCGCCAGGCCCTCGGCGATAGCCGTCTTGCCGACGCCGGGCTCGCCGATGAGCACCGGGTTGTTCTTGGTACGGCGGCTAAGCACCTGGATGGTGCGGCGGATCTCGTCGTCGCGGCCGATGACCGGATCGAGCTTGCCAGCGCGCGCGTCGGCGGTGAGGTCGCGCGCGTATTTCTTCAGCGCGTCATAGCCCTGCTCGGCCGACGCCGTGTCGGCGGTGCGGCCCTTGCGCAGTTCGTTGACAGCCTGGTTGAGCGACTGCGGCGTGACGCCAGCCTTGGCGAGGATGTCCGACGTCTTCGCCGACTTCTCGACGGCAAGCGCGGTGAGCAGGCGCTCGACCGTGACGAAAGAGTCGCCGGCCTTCTTGGCCATGTCCTCGGCGGTGGAAAAGACCTTGGCGAGCGGCTGTGCCAGATAGAGCTGGCCGTTGCCGCCTTCTACCTTCGGCAACGCGTTGAGCGCCGCTTCGACGCCCATCTGCACGGCTTTCACGTCGCCGCCCGCACGCGCGATCAGCGAGGCCGCGAGGCCTTCCTCGTCATCGACGAGAACTTTCAGAAGATGTTCGGGGGTGAACTTCTGGTTGTTGCGGGAGAGCGCCATGGTCTGCGCCGACTGTATGAACCCGCGCACCCTCTCCGAGTATTTTTCAATATCCATATCGTGTCTCCAATCCGTCTGCGGCCCGCTTTGCGGCACCGGTCAGGCAAAGTTGACGGACCCCCTCCTGAGGAGCCGGGTCCAAATTGAAACGGATATGGGTATCCGCCGGATTTTGCTCAAGGAGCGCCGGCGGGCATCCAAATAAAAAAGACGGTGGGGATTTTCTCAAATCCCCACCGTCCCGGACCACCATCCAAAAACTTCAGATCAGCTTTCCGCGTCAAGCAGCGCGGCGCCGTCTTCCTTCTGCGCCTTCTCGGCGGCCGGCTCCGGCGGCGCGGGCGCCCCACCCGCAAGCGTCGCGGTCAGGCCGTCGGAGGCCGGCTCTTCATCGTTGCTCACTTCGGGGCGGCTGCGTTCGCCGCGGCGGGGACGGCGGTTGCGGCGGCCTTCGCCGCTGTGGCCGTTGTTCCCGTTGAAGCTGCGTTCGCGACCGGAATTGCCCTCGCCAGCGGCTTCCGGATTAAGCGCAACCTCGGCCGGCATGCCGTCGATCTCCGGCTGCGGGCCGGAGCCCAGCTCGGAGCCGGCGTCGGCCTGCTGCGGCTGCGAGAATTCGCCATTGCCGTTGTTCTGGCCGGAATTGCCGGGATAACCGCCCTGGCCCTGATTGGGCTGACCGCCCTGCCCGGCCTGTGCGGCATTGTCCTGCCCGGCATTGCCCTGAGCGGCATTGCCGGCGTTCTCGAACTCTTCGCGTTCCTCGTCGAGATCGTCGTCGGACGCCTCGCGCTGGTTCTGCATGTTCTGGATCGGCATCTGCGCCTGGGCGGCCGCGATGATGCGGTTGTAGTGCTCGGCGTGCTGCAGATAGTTCTCGGCCATCACGCGGTCGCCGGAGCTCTGCGCGTCGCGGGCGAGCTGGGCGTATTTTTCAGCGATCTGCTGCGCGGAGCCGCGGATCTTCACATCCGGGCCGTTGCTTTCGTAATTGCGCGTCAGGGGGTTCGGCCCCTTGCGGTTCTGATTGTTGTTGTTGCCGCCACCATTGCGGCCGCGCATGCGCCTATTCTGCTGTTGTGGCCTCATCCGACTCTCTTGGGTTTAAAAAGCTTTGGAAACGGGGCGCAGGTGCAGCCCGCCGTTCCATGTTGTTCTAACGGTGCTCGCCCGCGTTTGCGTCGGCGCCACGTTGTTCCCGTTCCGGTTACATATTAACTGCCGAACGATCCCCGTACGAAGCTAAAGCGTCGTTTCCGCAAGAAGGCAGACTGTCGATTTGGAAATCCGGTTGGTAACAGCACTGCCTGCTTCGTGTCATCCGGTGCCGGGACCCTATCCGCATTCGCAAAGCTTGCCAAGCGGTTTTTGTGACGCCGAAAATCCTTCATTCACGCTCGAAAACCAGCACCCGATCACGCCCCGCGAGATCCTGCCTCGCCTCCAGAAGCCTGAAACCGACGGCCTCAAACAGGCCGGTCACGTCTAGCCTCTGCGTGTGTCCTATCTCGACGGCCAGCCTTCCGGCAGCTTCGAGATGTGCTTTCGCCTGTGTTGCTATCGTCCTGTAAGCATCGAGCCCATCGGCGCCGCCATCAAGGGCTCTCGCCGGATCATGATTCCTGACCTCGTCCTGCAAGGTCTCAAGCTCTCCGGAACTGATATAGGGTGGGTTTGCGACAATTACATGGAAGCTGCCCGAAATTTTTTCGAACCAGTCGGACCGGACGGCTTCGAAACGCTCTGAAAGCCCGTTTTCCAAGGCGTTGCGGCTGGCGGTGGCAAGTGCGTCGGCGGAAATGTCGACGCCGATTGCGGTGGCCTCAGACACTTCGGCGAGCAATGCGAGCGCGATCGCGCCCGTGCCGGTGCCCAAATCGAGGATATGGCAGGCGCTTCCCCTTGCGGCAAGTTGGCGCAGATGGGGCAGAACGGCGTCGACCAGCGTCTCGGTGTCCGGACGCGGCTCCAGTGTTTCGGGTGAAAGGAAAAGCTTCAGCCCATAGAAATGACGGAAACCGAGGATGCGGTGGACCGGTTCGCCGGCGGCCCGGCGAGAGATCGCCTGACGGACCGCGACAACCGCCTCAGGGCTCACTAGCAGGTCCGGCCTGCCGATCGCGTCGGCCTGGGTCGTCCCTGAAAAATGTTCGACCAGGAGACGCGAATCGAGCTTCGCATCCTCAATGCCGGCTTCCGCAAGGGAAGCCCGCGATTCGGCGAGGAGAGCCGAGAGCTTCACGGGGCTCCCATCGCTTCTATCGCTCGCTCTCGGCCGCCAGCAGCTTCGACTGATGGTCGGCGATCAAGGCATCGATCACCTCGTCGAGCTCGCCCATCATCACCCTGTCGAGCTTGTAGAGCGTCAGGTTGATGCGATGGTCTGTCAGCCGGCCCTGCGGGAAATTGTAGGTGCGGATGCGCTCCGAGCGGTCGCCCGAGCCGACCTGCAGTTTTCGCGATTCGGAGCGTTCCTCGTCGGCGCGGCTGCGCTCCATGTCGAACAGCCGCGCGCGCAGGATCTGCATCGCGCGGGCCCGGTTCTGGTGCTGCGACTTCTCCGCCTGCACCACCATGATGCCGGTCGGCAAATGGGTGATACGCACGGCGGAATCGGTGGTGTTGACGTGCTGGCCGCCCGAGCCCGAGGCGCGCATCGTGTCGATGCGGATGTCCTCTGGGCGTATCTCGATATCCACCTCCTCGGCCTCCGGCAGCACCGCGACGGTAGCGGCCGAGGTGTGGATGCGGCCGCTGGCTTCGGTCGCCGGCACGCGCTGCACGCGATGCACGCCCGACTCGAACTTCAGCTTGGCGAAGACGCCCTTGCCCGAGACGCTGGCGATGATTTCCTTGAAGCCGCCGGCGTCGCCGTCCCTCGCCGAAACGACCTCCCTGCGCCAGCCCTGTTCGGCAGCGTAGCGCTCATACATGCGGTAGAGATCGCCGGCGAACAACGCCGCCTCGTCGCCGCCGGTGCCGGCGCGGATTTCGAGGATGGCGTTGCGCTCGTCGGCCGCGTCCTTGGGCAGAAGCAGGATCTGGATCTCGCGCTGCAGGCCCTCGATGCGGTCCTCGACCTCGGGCTTGTCCATCTCGGCGAGCGCGCGCATCTCGGCGTCGGTGCCCTTGTCGGACAGCATGGCGTCCAGGTCGGCCAACTCCTGCTCGGCGCCGCGCAACTGCCTGATCCTGGCGACCAGTTCCTGCAGGTCGGAAT
>JAEYXI010000122.1 GCA_023428515.1 Pseudomonadota bacterium
GGTTCAGGAGATGCTCAAGATCGCGGGCGGCGCCCCGCTGTCGGTGCGCCAGGAAGACATCGTCATCTCGGGCCACGCGATCGAGTGCCGCATCAATGCGGAAGATCCGTTCAAGGACTTCCAGCCGGGGCCGGGAACGGTCGAGACGCTGAGCGTTCCGGAAGCCGATCATGTCCGCTTCGACACCATGCTCTATGAGGGCTATGTCGTCCCGCCGTTCTACGACTCGCTGCTCGGCAAGCTGATCGTTCACGGCGACACGCGCGAACAGTGCCTGTCCAGGCTCTCCGCCGCCCTTGCAGCCCTCGATATCCGGGGCATTCCGACGACGACGCCGCTGCACCGCGCGCTGGCCGCCGACCCGGCCGTGGCCTCGGGCGACATCCACACGCGTTTCCTCGAAGGATGGCTTGAGACACGTTTCGCGCGACCCGACAGCGACAAAGAGGTGGCCTGATGAAGAACCGATACAGTTTCGGAGGCGACGAGCACCTGTTCGTCGAATGCGACGAGAGCATGTCGCTGGAGGCGTTCTTCAGAAGCCTCTCGATGACCAGCGCGATCAAGGACAGCGGCATCAAGGGCATCACCGAGATTTGCCCTGCCAACGCATCGTTCCAGATCAAGTTCGATCCCGACGTGATCCGGCCGGACGATATATTGAAGGAAGTCCAGGCCATCGAGAGCGCGGCCGAGAAGGCCAAACCGACGATCGGCACCCGCATCATCGAGATCCCGGTCTTCTACCAGGACCCGTGGACGCATGAGACGCTGATGCGTTTCCGGGAGCGGCACCAGGACCCCAAGGCGACCGACCTCGAATATGCGGCGCGCGTCAACAACTTCGCGACCGTCGACGACTTCATCGCCGCCCATTCCGGCGCGCCGTGGTTCGTGTCGATGGTCGGCTTCGTCGCAGGCCTGCCGTTCATGTATCAGATGGTCGACCGCCCGCGGCAGCTCCAGGTGCCGAAATATCTGCGACCGCGGACGGACACGCCGAAGCTGACGGTCGGCTACGGCGGCTGCTTCACGGCGATCTATTCGGTTCGCGGCGCCGGCGGCTACCAGATGTTCGGCATCACGCCGATACCGATCTTCGATCCGGAACAGAAGGTAAGCTACCTGCGCGACTTCATGGTGTTCTTCCGGCCGGGAGACATCGTCAAGTTCAGGTCCATCGGACGCGAGGAATACGACCAGACGGTCGCCGACGTGGAGGCCGGCCGCTTCGCCCCCCCGATGAGCGACGTGACCTTCGACCTGACCGAGTTCCAGAAAGACATCGACGGCTACAACGCCAAGCTGGAGGGGGCGATCCATGGGCGCTAGGGTCATCAATCCGGGCCTGTCGACGACGGTCCAGGACCTCGGACGTCCGGGCTACTTCCATCTCGGCATCCCGATCGGCGGCGCGATGGATCGCCTCGCCATGCGCGCGGCCAACCTCCTCGTCGGCAATGACGAAGGGGCGGCAGGGCTCGAGGCGGTGTTCATCGGCCCGCAGCTCGAATTCACGTCCGACACCGTCGTCGCCGTCACCGGCGCCGACATGCCGATCAAGCTCGATGGCGAGGAGAAGCCGGGCTGGACCGCCTTCGCGGTGAAGAAGGGGCAGGTCCTCTCCTTCGACTTCCTCAAGACCGGCGCACGCATCTATATCGCCGTTGCAGGCGGCATCGACGTGCCGGTGGCCCTCGGAAGCCGCTCGACCTATCCGATCGGCGCGCTGGGCGGCTTCAAGGGACGCGCCATCGCGGCCGGCGACGAGCTGCCGCTCGGCACCGCCGGAAACGCCAAGAACGGCCGCAGCGTGCCGGAAGCGCTGCGACGGGGACCGGGCCGGCCGGCGGAGATTCGCGTGCTGCCCGGTCTGTACTGGCATCGGATCACGGAAGAATCACAAGGCGGCTTCTTCGAGGACCACTGGAAGGTGGCGCCGGAGGCCGACCGCATGGGCTACCGATTCCGCGGCGGGCGCAAGCTCCAGTTCGTCGAGCGCGAGCAGCCTTTCGGTGCGGGCTCCGATCCGTCGAACATCGTCGACAGCTGCTACCCGTACGGCTCCATCCAGGTGCCCGGCGGCACCGAGCCGATCATCCTGCACCGCGACGCGGTGTCCGGCGGCGGCTACTTCATGATCGGCACCGTGATCTCGGCCGACATGGACCTGATCGGCCAGATGCAGCCGAACACGCCGACCCGCTTCGTCAAGGTCACGATCGACGACGCCCTCAAGGCGCGCGCCGACCGCGAGGGACTGATCGGCAAGATAAGGGATTCACTCGACTGATTACTGGGCGTACCGCCGCCAAAAAGCCCGGCGGCAAGATAGCAAGGGGAACTACGATGAAAAGACTGTCAGGATTGATGCTTGCCGCTGCCGTTTCGACGGCAGCACTGTCGCATGCCTTCGCCGCGGACTGGTATCCGTACGATGCGGCGAAGATCGAGCCGCCCTTCTCCGCCGACGGCAAGTCGGTCGACGTGTCCTACGTCCCGCTGGAGAAGGCCGAGAAGCCCTGGAATATCTGCGTGTCCTTCCCGCACATGAAGGACGCCTACTGGCTCGGCGTCGGCTACGGCGTCGCGGAGGAGGCGGCGAGGCTCGGCGTGAAGATGAACATCGCCGAAGCCGGCGGCTACACCGAACTCGCCAAGCAGATCTCGCAGATCGAGGACTGCGTGGCGAGCGGCGCCGAGGCTGTCGTCATCGGCGCAATCTCGCTGGACGGCCTCAACAACCTGGTCTCCGAAGTGGCCAAGAAGGGCATTCCGGTCATCGACGTCATCAACGGCATCTCCTCGCCGGACGTCACCGCGAAGTCGCTGGTATCCTTCGAGGTGATGGGCGCCGAGACCGGCAAGTACCTGGCCGGCAAGCATCCCGCCGGCTCCGAGGAGGTCGAGGTGGCATGGTTCCCCGGACCAGCCGGCGGCGGCTGGGTCGAGGCCGCCCACAAGGGCTTCATGGCGGCTGTCGAAGGCTCCGCCATAAAGGTGCTCGAGCCGAAGTTCGGCGACACCGGCAAGGAAGTGCAACTGAAGCTCGTCGAGGACGCGCTGCAGGCAAATCCGAACGTGCGCTACATCGCCGGCACCGCGGTCACCGCGGAAGCCGCCCAGGGGCTGATCCGCGAGCGCGGACTCCAGGGCAAGGTCGACTTGCTTGCCTTCTACATGACCCCCGGCGTCTACGAGGGCATCAAGCGCGGCTTCATCCTCGCCTCGCCCGCCGACTCGATGGTCATCCAGGGCCGCATCGCGATAGACCAAGCTGTGCGCGCGCTCGAGAAGAAGGACCTCATCAAGCATGTCGGGCCGAAAATCTTCGTGGTCGATCCGGAAAACGTCAACGACGTGCCGCAGACCAACATCCTGCCGCCCGACGACTACAAGCCCGTCTTCAGCGTAAACTGAACTATCGTCCTCGCACGGTTCCGCCCACGCCGCGGGACCGTGTGTCAAGGAGCAGGGGCATGAGCCAACCGCCGCTGGTCGAGATGACCGGGATCTCCAAGGAGTTCCCGGGCGTCAAGGCG
The DNA here is from genome assembly GCA_023428515.1 of Pseudomonadota bacterium. The sequence goes on from JAEYXI010000122.1 coordinate 3,543, forward strand.
CTTTCGGATATCGACTTCCAGGTAGAACGCGGGGAAGTGCACGTCCTGTTCGGCGAGAACGGAGCGGGTAAGTCGACCCTGATCTCCATCCTGTCGGGGGTCTATCTCCCGACGGCCGGCACGCTGCGCATCGACGGCGAGGAGGTCACGTTCCGTTCGGTCCAGGGTGCCCGCAAGGCGGGTATCGGCACGGTTTTCCAGGAATTCTCGCTCGTCCCGACGCTGAGCGTCTTCGAGAACGTCTATCTCGGCCAGGAGCCCCGCCGGGGCTTTTTCGTGGACCGCCGGACGATGGAGAAGAACACCGAGGCCCTGTTCCGTGAACTCGGCTTCGATATCGATATCCGCTCGCCGGTCGCCCGCCTCTCCCGTGCGCAGCAGCAGATGGTCGAGATCGCCAAGGCGCTGCATGCGAAGGCGCGCGTTCTCATCCTCGACGAACCGACTGCGTCGCTGACGGAGAAGGAAACCGAGAAGCTGTTCTCCTTCATCCGCCGGGCGAAGGAAAGCGGCGTCGGCA
>JAEYXI010000451.1 GCA_023428515.1 Pseudomonadota bacterium
CCCCCCCGGGCCCCGCCCCGCCGCGGCCCGGATCGCAAAGGCCTCGATATTGTCGGTGAGCAGCCTCAAGCCGGTCTTGCCGCGATGAGTGTCAGTCAGCGGCGCCAGCACCCGGTCGAGCGTCGTCGCGTCGCCGGAGCGCGCAAAAGCCTGGGATGGCGCGCCGGCGGTGCGCACCGAAAAACGGCCGTAGACCGCGAGCGCGAGGATCGCGACGGCAACAAGGATGACGACGGCCCACCACATTCGGCGCTAGACGGAGCTTCCTCCACAAGGCTCACCGGCCAGCGCCGGCAGCCCTTAACGCGCGACGGCCAGTCCGAGTTGCCAGATGCGGTCGGCATTTTTCCAGAAAAGGCTGTCCCGCTCGTCCTCGGAGCAGCCGGAAAGCACCGCGTGGGTGGCCGCAACCCAGGCGAGCAGCCCGCCGCCCAGCGTGCAGACCGGCCAGTCGCTGCCCCAGACGACACGGTCCCAGCCGAAGCGGTCGATGATGTGCTCGACATAGGGTTTGAGCGTCTCGGCGGTCCAGGTGCCGCTGTCGGCATAGGCGACGATGCCGGAAATCTTGGCCGTCAGGTTGGGCCGCGCCGCAAGCTCGGAAATGCCGCGCTTCCAGCCGTCGAAATCGCCGCTCTTGATGTCGGGCACGCCGCAATGGTCGAGGATGAAGGTCACGTCGGGCGCAAGCTCGACGAGCGCCAACGCCAGCTTCTGCTGGCGGGGGAACATGCAGATGTCGAAGGTGAGCCTGCTGCCGGACAGCCGCTTGACGTTCTCGCGGAACAGCGGCTTTTGCGAGATGCCGTCGTCGACGGTATGCAGGATGCGGCGAAAGCCCTTCACGAAGGGGTTAGCCAGCGCGCGCTCCAGCATGGCTGGAAAACCGTCTTCCTCCGGCCGGCATGCGGAAATCGCGCCGCGGATCAGATTGTCCGGCTTCTGCGAAAGTTCGCTGACGAACTCGATCTCGCTTGCGATGTCGGCGGGCGCCACGTCGACTTCCATGTGCAGCACGTCGGTGATGCCGGCCCTGAGCGCGTCGCGTGCATATTCGGCGTAGAGGAAGTCGCGGTTCAGCGCCGGCTCGCCCGCGAGCCACGGATAGCCGAGCCTGGACTGATCGATGAGATGCAGATGCGTGTCGACGAGCACATTTTCCTCCTTGCGCGTCACGGCCATCGAGGCGGGCCATTCGGATGCGCGCCATTCATGCGACGGTCTTGCGGGTGGCCGCAAGACATGATTGCCGCCACAATCTCGAAATCCCCGAGATGGACAGCGCCCATCTCCGAAACACTGGCTAGCGGACGCTCATACGATTGCCGAGGGCGGAGAAGCGGCCGGCTGGCGTTCACCGCCGATCGCGCACGATGACCCGATCGGTGTTGGCGAGCAGCTTGCGCACCGCCGCGCGGGCGGCTTCCGGCCGCTGCAGGCGGATGTTGCGCTCGATCGCCTCGTGCAGCTTCTGCGCATGGTGCACGTCGCTCGTCTCGCGTGTGACGAAGACGAAGAGGTGGTTGAGCGCCGATTCGATCAGCACGCCGAGCGGCACCAGCAATTCGTTGCCGGAAGCACGCAGAATGGCGAGGTGGAAGCGCGTGTCGGCCTGGGTGCGGCTGGCAAGCGAGGTCGCCTCGCCCATTTCGCGGCAGGCGAGGCTGATCTCGGCCATCTGCTCGTCGCTGCGACGCTCGGCGGCAAGTGCGGTCGCCTCCGGCTCGATGATGTGGCGGAATTCCTGCACGGTGTGCAGGAAGGCTTCCCGGTCCGGCGCAGACGCGTACCAGCCGAGCACGTCGCGGTCGAGCAGGTTCCAGCGCTCGCGCGGCTCGACCCAGCTGCCGACCTTCGGCCGAGACGAAAGCAGGCTCTTCGCCATCAGCATCTTGATCGCCTCGCGCACGGCTGAGCGGCTGACCTCGAAGGTCTGCGACCATTTCGCTTCATTGGGCAGGATGGTGCCGGGCGGATAGTCGCCGCGCACGATCCGCATGCCGATCTCGTTGGCAAGCGAGGCGTGAACGCTGGTGCCGGCGACGAGCGGCGCGCCCGAACCCTTGCCACGCTCGGCCGAAGCCGCGCCGGCTGCCACTGTCGTCTTGTCTTTAATACCCCGCATGTACCGGCCCCTCGCCCTGCCTATCTCATTTTTGGGTAGGGCCAGCAAGCAGCGGACGCGCTCGCTCCTGAGCAAGCGCGTCCAGGACCATTCCTACTTCTGGATGCAGGTGTCGGTCGTGTCCTTGGTGCATTCGTCGAGGCCGGTGAAGACCCGATCGGCGACTTCCTTGCCTTCGATCAGATCGATCATCACCGTCGGAGCCTTGTAGCCCATCTCGAACGGACGCTGGCCGACAAGCGCCGTGACCAGACCTTCCTTGGCGATCGCCACTTCCTCGCCGATCGTGTCGGCGGCACCGATCACGAACTCGTTGCTGGCGATCTTGTCAGCCATCGGCTTGAACAGGTCGCGATAGGGCTGCGGCGCGCCGAACAGCGGCCAGCCGCCCATGATGCCGAAGCCGACGAGGTCGGGGTTGGCGGCGAGGATATCGGTCATCGCCTGGACGCCCTTGGCGCCGTCGTCATTGGTGAAGACCGGGCAGCCCGCGACTTCGGTCCAGCCGCCTTCACCCTTGAGTTCCGCCAGACCCTCCTGGCCGGAGAGCGAGTCACGCCAGCCCTGGGCGCGGCGCAGGATGTTGTCGGCGCCGGGGTTGCCCTGGATCGAGCAGACCTTGCCGCCCTTCGGATTGGCTTCCTTCATGTAGTCGCCGATGCGCTTGCCCATCAGGTAGTTGTCGGTGCCGAGATAGGTCTTGCGCAGCGCGGCGTCCTCCTTGGCGAGGTCGGCGTCGAGCGTCATCACCGGAACGGTCGGGTTGGCGGTCTTGATCGACTGCGCGATCAGCTTGGCGTTGGACGGCGAGATCGCGATCGCGGCGGTGGTCGGCTTGCCGAGCATGTCCTGCACGATCTGCGCTTCGCCCGCCTCGTCGGACGTCGATGCCGGGCCAGTGTAGAAGCACTCATATTCCGAGCTGGCATTCTCGGAATTCCACTTCTGGCAGCCCTGGTTGATCGCCTCGAAGAAGGGATTGTCGAGGCCCTTCACCACGATCACGAGCTGTTTCTTTTCCTGCGACATCGCCTGGCTCGCGCCAAACGCCATCGCCGCCGTTGCGGCAAGCAATAGAAGTTTCCTCATTTCAGTCCTCCCTTGAAACAGACGGACGCGGATGCATCCGCCACACGAACATCAACCCGGATAGTAGACGACGCGGGGATCCTCCGCCCCACGCTCGTATTCCCACGCCGAGTCGACAAGCCTTTCGAGATCGTATTCGGGCTGCCAGCCAAGCAGGTATTTCGCCTTGCTGTTGTCCATCCAGTTTGAATGGAAACCGCTCGGGATCTCAATCGAATCGAGACCGCGCCTGCGCGCGAGGTAGGCCGCCAGCTCGCCGTAATCGACCGGGCGGTCCATACAGATGTTGAAGAGCTGGCGCTTGGTGCGGGGATTGTCGATCGCAGCGAGGATCGCCGAAACGAGGTCGTCCACATGCACGAAGTTGCGCTTCAGCGGGCGACCGTCGGCATCCTTGAGAAGCGGCACCGTGCCCTTCTGGACATAGCGTGCCGCGTCGGCCCGCGGCACCATCGTCTTCCAATCCGGCCCGCCGAACAAGTCGTCGCCGAAGGAAAGCGTATAGCGAAAATCGTCCTTCTCCATGATCCACGGCGCGCGCAGGCAGCAGCCGTTGAGATCGTACTGGATGCCGAACTGCTCGAGCATCACCTCCTCGAGCACCTTGGAAAGCGCATAGCAGCCGGGATAGGCCGTGTGCGGCGTCTCCTCGGTCACCGGTCCATCATGGCGGTAGAAATAATGGCCGACGCCGGCATCGCCGCCGATCAGGATGAACTGCCGCGCGCTTTTCGACGCGCGAAATTCCTCCAGCAGCCAGAAGAGCCCCTTCACGGTGACGTCCATGACGTCCTCGGGGATTTCCTTGCAGGTGGCGAGATGGACGATATGCGTGACGCCTGCGACGGCCTTTGAAACGACGTCGCGGTCGGCGATCGATCCCTTGACCACTTCGAGGCGGTCGGTTTCGGCCAGAGCGCGATTGTGGCAGAGTGCCCGGATCCGGGCGCCGGCAAAGCGCGAATCCTCGAGCAGGCGTGCGATGAGATTCCGCCCGACCTTGCCGGTTGCGCCAGTCGCCAGGATCAGCATGCCTTCCTCCCGAAGGAAGGCTAGCTAATATGGGCGCGTTTCGCCCGTCAACGGGTATTGTCCTATTTGTCTTACAAAATTGCTGCGGGGATCAGCCGGAGTGTCGATTGACGCCCCCGCCGCGGTTTGCGTAAATGCCGGTCGCGAGGCCCCGGGAGGAAATCGGGGGCCGCGACGTCAGCAGCCCGGCGAAGACCGGCGACGGCTCAGCGGCTGCGGCTCAGGGAGGATAGGGTGGCGGTTCTCGAACTGACCAACATTTCCAAGCATTTCGGCGCGATCCACGCGGTCAACGACGTATCGTTCGCGATCGAGCCCGGCGAGGTTGTCGGCCTGATGGGCGACAATGGCGCGGGCAAGTCGACGCTGGTGAAGATGATCGCCGGAAACTACCGCCCGAGCGAAGGCGTCATGAAGATGGACGGTGCCGAACTCGTGCTGCACAAGCCGGTAGACGCCCGCCGCCATGGCATCGAGATCGTCCACCAGGACCTGGCGCTTTGCGATAACCTGACTGCCGCAGCCAACGTCTTTCTCGGCCGCGAGATGCGCCGAGGCGTCGGGCCGCTGAAAGTGCTGGACTACGCATCGATGTATCGACGCGCCGGCGAGATCTTCAAGGAGTTGAAGTCGGAGACCCGGCCGCGCGATCTCGTCAAGCAGATGTCCGGCGGCCAGCGCCAGGCGGTCGCGATCGGCCGAACCATGCTTTCCGAAGCCAAGATCGTCCTGATGGACGAACCGACGGCGGCGATCTCCGTGCGCCAGGTCGCCGAGGTCCTGAACCTCATCCGCGAGTTGCGCGGCAAGGGTATCGCGGTGGTGCTGATCAGCCATCGCATGCCCGACGTCTTCGACGTCGCCGACCGCGTCATCGTGATGCGACGCGGCAGGAAGGTCGCGGACAAGCAGATCGCAAGGAGCTCGCCCGAGGAGGTCACTGGCTTGATCACCGGCGCTATCGAGCAAGTGGCGTAACCCGGAGAGCAACGATGGCCGTCACCCTCGACCAGACGATCGCGCACAAGCAGCACAGCTGGCTCAGCCGCCTCCTCAATGCGCAGACCTTCTGGGTGCTGCTGGCGGTCATCCTCGCCTGCATCTACCTGTCCTTCGCGACGGACTCCTTCGCCACGACGAAGAACCTCTACAACATTACCCGCAACGTCACCTTCGTCGCCATCATCGCGCTCGGCATGACGCTGGTGATCATCACCGGCGGCATCGACCTGTCGGTGGGCTCGGTGCTGTGCCTGTGCTCGATGGTGCTCGGGGTGACCATGCATGCCGGCTATAGCATCGAGGTCGGCATCGCCGCGGCAGTCGCCACGGCGCTGATCGTCGGGGCTTTCAACGGCGTGCTTATCGCCTATCTCGGCTTCCCGCCCTTTGTCGTGACGCTCGGCATGCTGTCCATCGCGCGCAGCCTGGCGATGGTCGCGTCCGGAAACACGGTGGTTTTCGAGTTCGGTCCGGATCACGACAAGCTGCTCGCACTCGGCGGCGGCGCATGGTTGTTCGGCATCGCCAATCCGGTGCTCTACATGATCATCCTGGCGCTGCTCACCGGCTTTGTGCTGCGCTGGACGAAATTCGGCCGCCACGTCTACGCCATCGGCGGCAATGAGCACGCGGCGACGCTGACCGGCGTTCCGGTGAAGCAGATCAAGGTCGCGGTCTACATGATCTCGGCGCTCTCGGCCGGCATTGCCGGCATCATCCAGACGGGCTGGCTGGGCGCCATCACCACTAACATCGGCGCGGGACTGGAGCTGCAGGTGATCGCGGCGGCCGTCATCGGCGGCGCCAACCTTGCCGGCGGCGTCGGCACGGCCTTCGGCGCACTGGTGGGCGCGGCGCTGATCGAGATCATCCGCAACAGCCTTGGATTGCTCGGCATCAACGCCTTCTGGCAAGGCACCTTCATCGGCGGCGCGATCGTACTGGCGGTGCTGTTCGATCGGATCCGAAATTTCCGCCAGAGCGAGTAGAGACGCCCGAAAGATGTCCGAACTTTTCAGCCTGAAGGGCCGGCTCGCCCTCGTCACCGGCTCCGGCCAGGGCATCGGCTTCGCACTGGCGAGAGGGCTGGCCGGCCATGGCGCGAAAGTCGTCCTCAACGGCAGGACCGCCGGCAAGATAGACAAGGCGGTCGCGGCCCTGCGTGGCGAGGGGTTGGCAGTCGAAGGCTCGGTGTTCGACGTGGTGGACGCCGCCGCGGTCGAGGCGGAAGTGGCGCGGATCGAGAAGGAAATCGGGCCGATCGACATCGTCGTCAACAATGCCGGCCTGCAGTTCCGCAAGCCGCTGGAGGAGTTCCCCGACGACAAGTGGCAGGAACTGCTGCAGACCAACGTGACCGGCGTCTTCAACGTCGGCAAGGCGGCGGCCAAGCGCATGATCCCGCGCAGGCGCGGCAAGATCATCAACATCGGCTCGGTGATGAGCGAGCTGGCGCGCACGACGATCGCCCCCTACACGACGACCAAGGGCGCGGTGCGCAACCTCACGCGCGGCATGTGCGCCGACTGGGCGAAGCACGGGCTGCAGGTGAACGCCATCGCGCCAGGCTTCTTCCGCACCGAGCTGAACACCGCGCTGACGCAGGATCCGGAATTCACGCCCTGGCTGGAGAAGCGCACGCCGGCCGGCCGCTGGGGCGAAGTCGACGAGTTGGTCGGCGCGGCGGTGTTCCTGGCGTCCGACGCCTCGTCCTTCGTCAACGGTCATACGCTCTATGTCGACGGCGGGCTGACGGTGTCGGTCTAGCGGTAAATCACTTCTTCTTCGGCGCGTATTTGCGCCAGTTGTGCTCTTGCTTGAAGCCGAGCACCTTCTTGATCTTGCGGTTGGAATAGAGCGACTCGTATTTGCCGAGCTTCCGCTTCACCGGGACCTTCGGGTAGAAGCGGTCGAGCAGTTCCTGCGTCGTCAGGTCGGCCGACGGATCGTCGTTGGCCGCGTTGAAGACCTGGTAGCCGAGGCCGCTTTTCGCGATGCAGAGATCGACGATCTGGCCGAGGTCGCGCGCGTCGATGTAGCTCCAGGCGATGCGCTTGCGGAAGGCGGGATCCTTGATCCAGTTCGGGATGTAGCCTTCATATTCATGCGGCTCGATGACGTTGCCGATCCGGAGCGCATAGATGTCGAAGCCGCTCCTCAGCGCAAAGGCGCGTGCGCACTTCTCGTTGACAACCTTGGAGAGCGCATAGGAGTCCATCGGGTCGACGTCGTAGTCCTCGTCGAGTGGGAAATAGGTGGGATCCTTGGGTTCGTTGGCGAAGACGACGCCGTAGGTCGTCTCGCTCGACGCGACGATGATCTTCTTGATGCCGAGCTTCACCGCCGCCTCGATGACGTTGTAGGTGCCCATCGTGTTGACGCGGAAGAGCTCGTTGTCCGGCGTGATCATGATGCGCGGAATGGCGGCGAAATGGACGACGGCGTCGACCGGCTGCGGACGCAGCGACGGGTCGAACTCGTGCAGGCCCATATAGCTCGACAGGGCGTTGAAGACCTGGCCGCTGTCAGTGATGTCGGTGATCAGGGTGCGGACCTTGGGGTTGTCGAGCGGCTTGGTGTCGATGTTGAGCACCTGATGGCCCTTGTCGACGAGATATTTGACGACGTGGCGGCCGGCCTTGCCGCTGCCGCCCGTGAACATGATCCTCTTGCCCATCTAGCTCCTCCGCTATTTGTCAGACATTTGACGGCAGTCGGCGCGCGGACGCAAGCC
>JAEYXI010000193.1 GCA_023428515.1 Pseudomonadota bacterium
GCATGCCGCACAGCCCGGTCGGCGCGAGTGCCACGGGCATGGAAGCATCCTGGCCGACCATGGTCGTTGCCAGCGACCTGTTTGTCATGTCCACCAGCACTCGCTGGCGAAGCTTCACCTTCGAGAAGTCTTCCTCGTTGGCACGGTAGGTGCCTTCCGTCCAGGAGCCGCTGTCGGCATAGTCGAAGAACATCTTCGGTACCCGGCGCCGCGCGCGCGTCTTCAGGTCTGCGATTGTGAGCGGCTTGGACATGATCGGAAACTCCCCCGGCAGAACGTCCTGTCAGCTAGCATGAGTCATTCCAACCCGTCAGCAAAAAAGACGAGGAAGATGTTCAATGTATGCAGAAGTCAAACCTGTTCGTTGGATCAGCGACTAAGACTTCCTTTCATCGCCTTGCCCGCGACATAGGTCTCCGCCACCGCCCGGTCGTCCCCCATGGTCTGCAGCAGGAAGAGCTCTTCCGCAAGCGTCGTCACCGTTTCCATCCTGAGCGCCATGGCCGGCGTCGCGGCAGCGTTGAGCACGACGAGGTCGGCGTCCGTGCCGGCCTCCAGCGTGCCGATCCGGTCCACGAGCGAAAGGGCCTCGGCATTGCCGCGGGTCATCAGGTGGAAGCTGTCGAGCGGGTTCAGGCGCTCGCCGAGAACCTGCTGGATCTTGTAGGCCTCGTCCAGCGTGCGCAGCATGGAATAGCTCGAGCCGCCGCCGATATCGGTCGCCACTGCGACGCGCACCGGCCTGTCGCGCCGACGGATGGCGTTCAGCGGGAAAAGGCCGGAGCCGATGAAAAGATTGGATGTCGGGCAGTGGACAGCGACCGAGCCGGTCTCGCTGAGCACGTCCGCCTCCCGGTCGGAGAGGTGGATGGCGTGGCCGAGCAATGTCTTCTCGCCCAGCAGGCCATAGCGGGCATAGATGTCGGTGTAGTCCTTCGCCTCCGGATAAAGCTCGCAGGTGTAGCGGATCTCCTCGAGGTTTTCCGACAGGTGCGTCTGGATGTGCAGGTCGGGGAATTCGGCGGCCAGCGCCTGCGCGGCCTCCATCTGCTGCGGCGTCGAGGTGATGGCGAAGCGCGGCGTGATGGCGACGTGGTTGCGGCCCCTCCCGTGCCATTCACCGATCACCGCGCGCGTCTCGTCGTAGCTCATCTGCGGCGTGTCGAGCAGGCCCTGCGGGGCGTTGCGGTCCATCATCACCTTGCCGCCGACCATGCACATGCCGCGTTTCATTGCCTCGGCGAAATAGGCATCGGCGGATGCCTTGTGGACGGAGCAATAGGCTGCGGCCGTCGTCGTGCCGTGGCGGATCATCTCGTCGTAAAACCGGGTGGCGATGCGCGCCGCATGATCGCTTTCGACGAAGCGGCATTCCTCGTGGAAGGTATAGGTGTTCAGCCATTCGAGCAGGCTGCCGGCATAGGAGGCGATCACCTGCATCTGCGGGAAATGCAGGTGCGTGTCGATGAAGCCGGGCAGGATCAGATGCGGCCGGTGGTCGATCTCCTCCACACCCTCGGGTGCCTGCGCCTTCACCTGGGGATAATCCCCGATCGCGGCGATGACGCCGTTCTCGATCAGCAGCCCGCCGTCGTGCTCGTAATGGTAGCTTTCGGTGTCGGCGAGGCTCAGCGGCGCGCGCTTGAAGGAGAGCAGTCGGCCGCGGATCAGGGTCTTGGTCATTCGGAAACTGTGCTTTCATACCAGGCGGCGAGCAATTGGCGCTCGTCGGCCGAAATCTCTGTGATGTTGCCGGGCGGCATGGCGTGGCTCCGGCCGGCCTGGATGTATATCTCCCGGGCATGCGCGGCAATCTCCCTGTCGGTTTCGAGCTTCACCGACTTCGGTGGGAAGGTGATCCCCTCCCAGACCGGCTCGGCTGCATGGCACATCGAACAGCGCGACAGCACGACGTCGCGAGCCGCCTCGAAATGGGGGTTCGAGGCGAATTTCTGCTGCATCGGGGAAAGAGCCGCGCCCTCCGTCTCGCCGGTGAGGACCTTCGGCACGGTCGAAAGCCACATGATGGCGATGAACAGCAGCAGCGTCACCAGCCAGGTCCAGGTCGGCCTGCCCTTCCGTGCATGGGTCGTGTTGAACCAGTGGCGGATCGTGGCGCCCATGATGAAGACGAGTGCCGCGATGATCCAGTTGAACTCGGTCGCGAAGGCGAGCGGATAGTGGTTCGACAGCATGAAGAAGATGACGGGGAGCGTCAGGTAGTTGTTGTGCAGCGAGCGCTGCTTGGCCATCGCCCCGTATTTCGGGTCCGGCTTGCGACCCGCCATCAGGTCCGCGACGACGATCTTCTGGTTGGGGATGATGATGAAGAAGACGTTCGCCGACATGATGGTGGCGGTAAAGGCGCCGAGATGAAGGAATGCGGCGCGCCCGGTGAAGACCTGCGTATAACCCCAGGCCATCAGGACCAGCACCACGTAGAGGACCGCCATCAGGCCCCAGGTGTGGCGTCCGAGAGGCGACTTGCAGAGCTGGTCGTAGATGATCCAGCCGACCGCAAGCGAGGCGACGGAAATGCCGATCGCCTGCCACTGGGACAGGGCCATTACCTGCGGGTCGATCAGGAAGAGGTCGGCCCCGGCATAGTAGACGATCGCCAGCATGAGGAAGCCTGACAGCCAGGTGAAGTAGCTTTCGTACTTGAACCAGGTCAGGTGCTCGGGCATCTCGGCCGGCGCCACCAGGTATTTCTGGATGTGGTAGAAGCCGCCGCCATGCAC